>SVPX01000004.1 GCA_015065665.1 Oscillospiraceae bacterium
AGATATGTTCTCCTAGGTAAATGATGAACTGGGTAACATATACACAGCGGATGTGTACGAAGCCTTTGATAATTACTACAAGAAAACAGGCAGTTATGATGTTATACAGCCTGACGGTATTCACCCCTCCCAAAAGGGACATCAGCTTATTGCTCAGGTGCTACTTGATAAAATCAACGAGCTTGAAGCAGACGGTGTTATCCCCACAAAACCCGCTCAGTATATCCTTATGGGAGATGTGGACGGTTCAAAGGATGTTACCATCAAGGATGCAACACAGATTCAGAAACACCTGTCCCGCCTGGTTATATTCCAGAATGCCCTTGTCCGCCTGAGCGCTGACACAGATGGTGACGAAGGTATCACCATCAAGGATGCAACTGCTATTCAGAAGCACATTGCAGGAATAGATACAAGCACATCAATCGGCAAATACATCCCCTACTACGGATAACAATTAAGCCACTCTCTTTAAAACAGAGAGTGGCTCTTTTCATACCGTTATATTTTTAATCAGACAAAATTCAGAATAATCATCATCAGGGGCATTGTGACGATACTGAGGATTGTACCCAACAGCACACAACTGCCTGCGGTTTTCTGTCCTCTGCCTGCAAGTTCTGCAAAGTTCAGCACATTACTTGCCACAGGGCAACAGAAGAGAATGAAGGCAAGTTGCTTCATAAACATATCAATAGGCAGGAAATACACAAGCAGCAGAACTCCTGCAGGCATCAGCACCTGCTTTAAGAGTATCACAAGATACTGTGTACCTTTGCCAAAAACTTCTTTGAACTTTGCTGTTGCAAGTCGCATTCCCAGTATGGTCATACACAGGGGTGTGGAAATCTTACCGCCTAAGGACACCGCCTCCGATAACAGAGAGGGGAGTTTTATACTCAGCACAAAAAGCACAAAAGCAACAACAAAAGATATGGTAGAGGGATTCAGCACCAGTCTTTTTGCTTGTATGTACTTTTTATCCCTTGTTATGATATACAGCACCATAGTCCAGCACAGCAGATTGAATGCAAGTGTAAACACAAGGCAATAAACCGCCGCATCCTGTCTTTCGGGGAATAGTCTCTCCACCACAGGAATTCCGAAGAATCCGCAGTTACCAAGCACCGCGGCTATATTGTAAACTCTGTAGTTCTCGTTTTCTACGCTTTTCTTTCTGAATATGTAGAAAAACAACATCAGAAAACCAAACTGTCCCACCAAGGCTATCAGAAAGAACACAAGAAGATTCACAAGCAAGTCGGGAGAAAAATCTGCCTTGTCAAAAGAATAGAATGTAAGACAAGGCTGACACACATAAAGAAGAAACTTCGCAAAAGATGGGATATGCTCTTTCTGTACAAGTTTTGTCTTCATCAGCAAAAATCCCGGCACCGCATACATAAGCAGAAGTGCCACAGAAGATATAGTAGTACCAAATATCATAAAAATCACCGCAAGTATTGTACCACGAAACCATATTACAGACAACAGGAAAATTTATCAGAAAACAATAAATTGCACTATTAAAATCTATAACAATGTGGTAAAATAAAAATATATAAAAATTTTTTCAAAAAAATGCAACCAAACAAAAAAGAAGTTGTCATTATTAGTGACGGCTTGATTGCAAGAGGTAAAAGATGGACGACCGCGTAATCATAGAGCAATATCTTATGAGAGATGAAAAGGCTATTGAAAGCACATCCCTCAAATACGGCTCCTACTGTATGAAGATATCCCTTAACATTCTTACTGACCAGTCAGACAGCGAAGAGAACGTTAACGATACATACATGCAGACATGGAAGTCTATCCCCCCTCAAAGGCCCGACTCCCTTATGGCGTATCTCGGCAAACTATGCCGTAACCTTGCCCTTAATAAGTTAAAGGCTAAAAACGCAATCAAACGCACAGGTGACAACTCAACCCTTTCCTTGGACGAGCTTTCTTTATGCACTCCATCGGGAGTAAATATAGAAAACCAAGTTGAGATGTCCCACCTGAGTAAATGTATATCTGATTTTCTCCGCACTCAGAAGGAAGAGGCAAGAAACGTCTTTATCTGCAGATACTTCTACTGTGACAGCATAGAGGATATCTGCAATAAATTCTCGTTCAGCCCCAGCAAGGTTAAATCCATTCTGATGAGAGTAAGAGGCAAACTCAGACTACACCTTGAAAAGGAGGGTTATGAATATGGTTAACGAAGTGATGGCACGGGCTATCACAGGCATTGATGACGACCTGATTACTGATGCGTATAAGTCATCAAAGAAAAAAGGAAACATCCGATTCCTTTACACCGCAGTTTCTGTTGCGGCTTGTTTTATTCTTATTATCACAGCAGTTTTCCTTACATTCCCCAAATCCCCTGCAGTTTATCTGGATAGCGAAAAGGTAACATCAACACCCCTTGCAGTATCATCTCCCTTATCCGTTGCCTCAGTAACACCCAGAGCAACACAGAATGTAACGATAACTCTTGATGTAAGTTTAAACAAAACAGAAACCCGAATTTCCTGTACAGAGGGTACATTCACACTCTGCGGCAAGAATCAGGACACCCTGTTTTATAAGGGTACTGACTTCACTACAGACAAGGATATCTCAAAAAAAGACTTATCCCTTTGCTGGACTGTTGAATCTCCTGAGAAATCAGAGGTTTACACCCTTACCCTTGATGGTAAGGAAACACAGGTTCTCAACTTAAAATTCGATGAGAATCTGAACAACTGGACGATTTTTATTGAAAAATAAAAATATAAAAAATTTATTTAATCAATGGAGGAAATTATCATGAAAAGAATTCTCGCAGTACTTATGGCAGCAATGCTCATGCTCTCTCTGGTAGCTTGTGGCGGAGCGGGCAAAACAGAATCCACAATCGCATCTCCCCTTGAGCTTCTCAACACAGTATGGGCAGCATACCCCGAAGATCAGAAGTTTGCAGTTGCAGGCGGCGATATGACAGAGGCTAACATGAATATGGAAGGCCCCGGCGTATACGGCATTGAGGACACAGAAGGTCTTGATGCTTCTCTTGGTTTCCCTGCAGCATCTGTTGCAAAGATTGACGGCGCAGCTTCCCTCATGCACATGATGAACGCTAACACATTCACTTGTGGTGCATACCACCTTGTAAAGGCTGAGGACAAGGACGCTCTTGTTTCCGAGCTCAAAGAGAACATCATGAACAGACAGTGGATGTGCGGCTTCCCCGACAAGCTTGTTATCGTTTCTGTTGAGGACTATGTTGTTGCATACTTCGGCAACGCTGAGATCATCGCTAACTTCACAACAACTCTTACAACAGCTTACACTCAGGCAACAGTAGTTTGCGAGGAGTCCCTCGTAGCATAATCTGTCCCTGACAGCACAAAACAAACAAAATAATAAGAGCGGAGCAAAACTATGTTATTTTCAAGCATTCCTTTTCTTTTCTACTTTTTACCAATTGTAATACTGCTTTACTTTGCAGTTCCCAACAAGTTCAGAAATGCGGTTTTGCTCCTCTCTAGCCTGTTTTTCTACGGCTGGGGAGAACCCAGATTCCTGTTCTTTATGATCATCTCCATAATCCAGGGTTATGTATTCGGATTACTCATAGAAAAACACAAAGGCACGAAGCGGTCAAAGGTGTTTTTGACCGCTTCTGTTGTTTTATCCCTGGGACTTCTGGGATACTGCAAATATGCAGACTTCTTTATTGAGAACTTTAATGTACTTACAGGGCTTTCTGTGCCGCTTCTTGGCATAGCACTTCCTATCGGTATCAGTTTCTACACCTTCCAGATACTCAGTTACGCAGTTGATGTTTACCGCGGTGATGTACCCGCTCAGCGTAACTTCATCACCCTTGCGGCTTACATCGCAATGTTCCCTCAGCTGATTGCAGGTCCCATTGTCAGATACTCTGACGTTGCAAAACAGCTGGAAAATCGCACTCACAGTTTTGAAAAAGCATCTGAGGGTATCCGCCGATTTGTAATCGGTTTTTCAAAAAAAATCCTTCTTGCCAATACTCTTGGCGAATTAGTTGCCACATTCAAGGCATCAGACGATAAATCCGTTCTCTTCTACTGGCTGTATGCACTTGCATATATGCTCCACGTGTACTTCGATTTCTCCGGCTACAGCGATATGGCAATCGGTCTGGGCAAAATCTTTGGCTTCGACTTTATGGAGAACTTCAACTATCCCTACATCTCAGGCAGTATCACAGAATTCTGGAGACGTTGGCATATGTCTTTAGGAAGTTGGTTCCGTGATTACCTGTACATTCCCATGGGCGGCAACCGTGTTTCTACACCACGATGGCTTTTCAACATCCTTGTGGTATGGATGGCAACAGGTTTCTGGCATGGTGCCGCTTGGAACTTTGTTCTATGGGGACTTATGTTTGCAGTTCTTCTTACTATAGAAAAACTCTTCCTTATGAAGGGACTTAAAAAACTTAAGGTTCTTAATCACATCTATGTACTGTTCTTTGTCTGCTTCAGTTTTGTACTCTTTGACTCTCTCAGTATTTCTGAGGCGGCTCAAAGTATGGGGGCTATGCTGGGCGCAGGTAAAATTCCCCTTATGTCAGCAGAAACCCTCTACTACCTTAAGTCCTACAGCGTACTCCTTATAGCAGGCATTGTGGGTGCTACACCCCTGTGTCCGGCACTTGTAAAAAAAGTGCAAAAGACAAATTGGGGTGCAGTAATTGTAAACATCGCAGAGCCTTTGGTACTCCTCACCCTGCTTGTTGTATGCACAGCATATCTTATTGACGGCTCTTTCAATCCTTTCCTTTACTTCAGATTTTAAGAGGAGGAATCAAAAATGTCAGCAAAAATTAAAAACATTATACTGGTTGTACTCTGTGCTGTATTCCTCTTCAGTTTTCCCATTTGGGGACTTATCAAACCTGACGCGGAAATCTCAAAAAGCGAGCGCAGACCTCTTCAGAAAATCCCCGTGGTATCTGTGGAGAACATTATGTCCGGCAAGTTTATGACCGACTTTGAGTCCTATACTCTCGACCACTTCCCCATGAGAGATAACTTCCGCACTCTCAAATCCTACACAGCATTCTATGCTTTCAGACAGCAGGATAACAACGATATCTACATTGCAGAGGGCTACGCATCCAAACTTGAATACCCCCTCAACAAAGATTCCGCAAGTCACGCAACAGACCGTTTCAGGTATGTGTACGACACCTACCTTGAGGGCAACACAGGCAATATCTACCTGTCAATTGTTCCCGATAAAAACTTCTTTTTAGCAGAAAAAAACGGCTATCTCTCAATTGATTACAATGCTCTGATTTCTCAGGTTACAGAGGATATGCCCTATGCACAGTATATCGACATAACTAATAAACTGGATATTGCCGACTATTACACCACCGACTCCCATTGGAAGCAGGAGGAGATAATTCCTGTTGCACAGCACCTTGCTGAAAATATGGGTGTAACACTTAAGAGTGAATACACACAGGAAAAAGTAGATACTCCTTTCTATGGCGTGTATGCAGGTCAGTCTGCCCTGCCCCTTAAGCCTGATACAATAACTATTCTCAAGAATGACTACACAGAGAATTACAAGGTTTACGATTTCGAGACCGACTCTTACATTCCTGTGTATGACAAAGAAAAACTCAACGGTAACGACCCTTACGAGATTTATCTTGCAGGTCCCAAGTCCCTGCTTGTTATTGAAAACCCACAAGCAGAAACTGACAAAGAGCTGATTATCTTCCGTGATTCCTTTACAAGCTCCCTTGCACCTTTACTCTGTGAGGGATATGCTAAAGTAACACTTGTTGATATCCGTTATCTCTCCCCTGAGATGCTCTCTCACTTCATTACCTTTGACAAACAGGATGTACTGTTTATGTACAGCACATCTGTACTGAACAACAGCGTTACAATCAAATAAATATATAACAAAAAGGCTCAGTTACTTTAAATCGGTAACTGAGCCTTTTTTCAGTCTGTTCTGCCAACAAGATAATCCAGAGTTACCCCATACAAATCTGCAATGCGGATAAGTATTTCCAACTTTGGCTCTCTCGTCATCAGTTCATAATTCTGATAAGCCTTTTCTGTGATATCACAAAGGGTAGCAACTTCTATCTGAGTGTACCCCTTTTCTTTTCTACATTGTTTTAATCTTTGCGCAAGTATATCTCTCACTTTAATCACCTACAATTGTTCTTGACAATTAAAGTGTACTGAAATATAATCAATTATATACCAACATTCGTTGGTGCAATCGACTCAAAAGCAAAGGTGAATCACATGAAAATTCAAGATAAATACTATCTTATGAAAATAGAAGACTACTATATAGTTCTTCCTATGCAAGAAAGTATAACTAAAGAAAAAACCACACTAACATTAAACGAAAAAGAAGCTTTTCTATGGCACCATCTAAAAAACAATGCAACAGAAGACGAACTGACAGTTTTACTTGCACAAAAATACGGCACTGATGAAAACAGTTCAAGACGAACTGTAAAGATATTTATTAGAGAACTTGTAGACAGCAAAATTATCATTGAGTTTCCATAGCAAAAAACAGCGAATCAATAACCATCAAGTTACAGATTCGCTGTTTTGTTTATTCAATCACAAGTTCCACGGGACAATGGTCGGAACCAAAGATATCGGAGTGGATTTTTGCACTTCTGAGTCTTGAGCAAAGAGAACCGGAGGTTACAAAGTAGTCAATGCGCCAGCCTGCATTCTTTTCTCTTGCGTGGAAGCGGTATGACCACCAGGAGTACGCACCCTCCGCCTCAGGATAGAAGTGGCGGAAGGTATCAATATATCCTGCATCTACGATATTTGTGAACTTGCCTCTTTCCTCATCGGTGAAGCCTGCATTCTTACGGTTTGTCTTGGGGTTCTTAAGGTCTATCTCCTTGTGTGCCACATTAAGGTCTCCGCAATAGATAACAGGCTTTTTCTCCTGGAGTTTGTTGATATAGCAGAGGAAGTCATCCTCCCACCGCATACGATAATCAAGTCTTTTGAGTCCGTCCTGAGAATTGGGAACATACACAGTTATAAAGTAGAAATCCTCAAACTCAAGGGTAATAAGTCTGCCCTCGTGGTCATGCTCATCAATGCCCATACCATAAGTAACGGCTAAAGGCTCAATCTTTGAGAATATAGCAGTACCTGAGTAGCCTTTTTTGTCAGCATAGTTCCAGTAACAATGGTAGCCTTCGGGAGCAAAGTCAATCTGTCCCGCCTGGAGTTTTGTCTCCTGCAGACAAAAGATATCTGCGTCAAGAGTTTTAAAAATATCCTCAAAGCCTTTTGTCATAACCGCTCTGAGTCCGTTAACATTCCATGATATAAATTTCATAGGTATCTCCTTTTATCCGCCGTATGCGCTGTAAAGACCGCTGTACAGACCGCCTTTTTCGAGAAGTTCCTTGTGTGTACCCTCCTCAGCGATGCCGTCCTTTGTAATAACAAAAATTCTGTCAGCGTTTTTTATTGTTGTAAGTCTGTGGGCAACGGTGATTGTTGTTCTGCCCTGAGAGAGCTTCTGCAGGGATTTCTGCACGATGAACTCACTTTCGTTATCAAGTGCAGAGGTTGCTTCGTCAAGAAGCAGAATGGGAGGGTTCTTCAGGAATACTCGCGCAATAGAGATTCTCTGCTTCTGACCTCCTGAGAGTTTCACGCCTCTCTCTCCCACATAGGTATCATAACCCTCGGGAAGTTCCATAATAAAATCGTGTGCGCCTGAAAGTTTAGCCGCCTCTATAATCTGCTCTTTTGTTGCACCGGGACAGCCGTACTCAATATTATCGTAAACACTGCCTGAGAAAAGATACACATCCTGCTGAACAACACCTACCTTTGAACGGAGGGACTTGAGAGTAACGTCTCTGATGTCCTTACTGTCAATGAGGATTTTGCCTGAATCTGCCTCGTAGAATCGGGGAATAAGAGAACAGATTGTAGTTTTGCCGCCGCCTGAGGGGCCTACAAGTGCCACATTCTCCCCGGCTTTTATCTTGAAACTCACATTCTGCAGAACATCTTCGTTATCCTCAGAGTAACTGAATGTAACATTACAGAATTCAATTTCACCTTTTACATCTGTTAAGTCCTGTGCTTCTTCCTTATCCTTGATTTCCGGCTCTGTGTCCATAATCTCAAAGAATCTCTCAACACCTGTCATACCACGCTGGAACTGCTCTGCAAACTCCACAATTCTGCGGACAGTTGCAAAGAGAGTCGTAACATACAACAGATATGCCACAAACTCAGGAGCATCGATTACACCCTTAAGCATAAACAACGCACCTGCAACCACAACCACAATGTACATAAAACCCTCAAAGAATCGGGTTGAAGCCTGAAAACCGCCCATGTACTTGTAGTTCTTAGCCTTGATACTGAGGAATTTGCTGTTGCCATCTCTGAATTTTTCTTCTTCAATATCCTCATTTGCAAAGGAGCGGACAACACGGACACCAAGGAGACTGTCTTCAACTGCTGCATTAAGTTCGCCCAACTGCTTACGCTGATTGCGGAATCCCTCACGCATACGCTTGTTGAAATAGAAAAGCACAAAAACCATAGGAGGAATCACAGCAAAAACAATTAGAGTAAGGGGTACACTCATTGTACAGAGAATCACAAAGGATGCGATAATCTTTATTCCTGCAATAAAGAACTCCTCGGGACAATGGTGGGCAAACTCGGTAACATCAAACAAGTCGTTTGTGATACGGGACATAAGCGTTCCCACCTTGGTATTATCATAATACTTGAAGGGCAGAAGCTGAAGATGAGAGAAAAGGTCTCTTCTCATATCTGTTTCAATCTTTGCTCCCATAACATGACCTGTGTTTGCCATATAATAATAAGCCGCAGAGTCAATAATACGCAGGATAAGGTACGCACCGCCCAGTATGAGTATGTAATTGACAGTAAGCTGTGCAGAACCGCCTCCCATACGGGTTGTAATCTCCCGGACAATCAGAGGCAGCAGGAGTTCACAGATTGTAGTAAGTGCCGCACACAGCAAGTCCTTTACCATTGTGCCCTTGTAGTTTTTGTAGTAGGGCATAAACCTCTTAAGTCTAGAGGGCTTTCTCTCTTTATTTTTCATATTTACCTCCCTTTTTAGTTTTATCATCTTTTTGTTTATCATTATCAAGTTTTCTGTCGATGTATGTCATAAGTCCAAGCAAACTGCTTATTCCAAGAAATATAAGTCCCAACTGCCAGGCGGAAAATATAAAGAACACCAATGCCACAATCAGACAGATTACAAGAAGTGCTACTGTGTAGCCGTCTGCAAACTTCTCTGACCTTTCCTGTCTTTGTTTTTTGCGTTCTATCATATCTTTATATTCATTATCACTATTCATCCTGTTTTTGAACTTTTCTTTCATTCTAAGCGCCACCTTTTATATAAAAAAACATATACACTAATATGTTACTACAACCCTGTGCTAATTTCAAGGCTTCCTGACGGGGCTTTTTTTGCCAAGCGTTTTCACAAAATTTGCCTATGTATGGATTTTTATTAGGAAAATATACACATACTGATTTGGCATATCCCTATTTCTTTAGTCAAAGTGCAGAACTTCAGTTAAAACCTTGTTTTTCCCTGTTATTTATTGTATAATCACTCCAGTAAATCAAAGTAAATATATTCGCCTTTTATTTGCAAACTACGCTTAAAAGCTCAACTCTGAGCCGAAAGCTTTAACTTTATAAATCAATACCGCAAAAACACACGCCCTTGTATCTTTACCTACAAGGGCGCTGTGCATTTTTTATAGTACTTTTCAACCCTCTGTGCCGTCTGCTGTTTTTACGGACAGTTTTAGAACCGCCTTACCCTGCTCAAGAAAAACCTCCTGCATATAGGGGGACATAGCACGATACACCCTGAGCAAATCATCCTCTTTGTGAGACTTTGCCTTGCCTGTGCGAAAGTCAAGGAGATAGTCTGCAGACACCTCAAAATACTGTGCAAGACGCTTGAGTGTGTCAAAGTCAGGTTCGCTTGTACCCTGCACATAACCGCCCAGAGTTGACACAGCAATATGCAGGTCCTTTGCAAGTTGCTTCTGAGTAAGTCCTCTCTCCTCAATAAGAAGTCTAAGTATATCAGAAAATACCACTTGAAATCACTTCTCCTGTTTTATGATACTCTACATCAAAACGAGTTACTCATATTATATACCGAATATCAGTTTTAGTCAACAAAAAGCAATCCCCTAAAAGCCACACAGACCTTTAGGGGATTGTTTATATAATGGGGAATTTATCAGAAGCCGCTAAGTACAAATGCTACAAGCTCCATAGCAGACTCATCAGCACGCTCCTCGGTCATAACAATCATAACTGAACCGTCATCCATCTGACAACCTGAACAGAACCAAGGATAACTTGTATTAAACAGGTCACCGTCTCCCAGTTCGCCAAGGTAGGAACCATCTGCATTCCACAGCACAATTGTTCTCATGTTACCGTCAAATCCAAGATAACCGTCTGCTGTCTGCATCATATATGTGATGCTGCCAAGAGAGTCGTTATCCTCACCTGTAAGGGTTTTCTGAAGTTTGCCGTTCTGGTCATATACATAAACTCTGAAACCGTCATCTTCATTTACACTCCATCCGCAGATGTATACGTTATTTTCATCAACAAATACCTCTGAGATAGTATCCAGTTCCTTATAGGTTATAGTTTCTCTTGATGCAACAGCACCGTCTGCAAAGGTAATCTTCTCAACTTCGTTACCTGTGAACCAGCTGATACCCCAAGTGCCTGAGGGATGAACTGACAGATTGTCAACATCTTCGTAAGTACCTGTTACAACGCCATCTTTCATTGTAATAACAGGCTCCATAAAAGAGGATAACCAGATTGTATTATCCTTTGTTCTGCTGATAGCATCGTAATCTCCCTCTATTTCAATATCCTTGGAGAATTTCAGAGTATTGCCATCAAAATCATACTCCTTAAGCGCACCGTCAACAAGGATATACACTTTGTCACCGCAAACAGCAACGCTGTGGTCAAAAGTTTCTTTTGTAATAATACAGTCCTCAACCTTGATAAACTTGCTGCTTACAGATACCGCACCAACGGCTGCCGCTGAATCAGGAGCTGAGAAAGGCTCGCCCTCCCAATACCAGGGGCCATCCTCAAGGCCTTTGTCCTCAATATTGAACTTGATACCTGCAATGAGTTTCTCTACATTCTCATCAGAGTACTGACCATCAACCTTAACAGAAACAGTTGCACCTGCTCCCTCAATACGGTTAAAGTAATAAAGGGTATCGTCATCCTCGTACTTAAGGCAATCAAAACCGCCCACTTTTACAAAGTCATATGCGTTATTTACTGCATACTCGTACTCATCAAATCCATAGTATGTAAGGTCATCGCGGAAATCCTTGGGAGAATCCACTTCAACACAAACATCTACCTCTACAAGAGCCTCGTCATCATCACCGGGAATGAAGAAATTAATAAAGGAATACTCTTCTTCATCACTAAGATTCTCTGCATCGTACTTCCATACTGTGTCATCGTAGATCACAGTACACAGAGCTGTTGACAGTTCTGTACCCTCAACAACAATTGAGGGGTCATTATTCTCAGGCTTATCCTTACAAGCACAAAGTCCTGCAAACATAAGAAGCACCAAAAGAATAGCACCTAACCTCTTAATCTTTGTCATAACAAATCACCTTTTCTTTATTTGTATTCAATCGGATATCTCCGATTACACCAATATTATAAACCCTTTATTACGTCCTGTCCCCACCCTTTATTGCAAAAAAGTGTGGGATTTGTAAATAATTAAAACAAATAGTGTGGGAAAAAGTGTAGGGCATAATAAAAGCCGTTAGTTCAATAGGCATAGAAAGTTGTAGGATAGAAATGCTTTGTTTAAACAAAAGAAGGCTCAGAATCTCCAAACAGGATTCCGAGCCTTTTGTTATTTATTCTTCATTACAGAAGAAGTCCAGAGTCGCCTTGCAGGAGCGACTCATCTCGATACTGAATTCTCCGTTATGCTTTCGCTGACAGAACTTATAAACCCAATCCTTCAATTCATCCTCAGACTGAAAATCCTGTCTTTTCATAAGCATTGCTTCCATATTGAGAGCTTTACTGTTGCAGTATGTATTCTCAAAAACAATATCCTCCACCGCAAAACGAGGGGGCTTTGCTCTCTCTGTCTGCTGTACTGTGGGATATCCGAAAACCACCATACACACAGGCACCACATGAGAAGGCAAATCAAAAAGTTCCCTGTGACGTTCAAAGTTTTCTGTTATATCGCCAATATAGCAGGAGCCGATACCAAGACTCTCTGCGGCTACAACGCAGTTATGTGCCGCGATTACTGTGTCAACACTTGCCAGTTGCAAATCTCCCAGGTCGGGCTTTCGCACCTCATCACAATGACGGCGAAAAACCTCATACCAGCGGTGAAAATCTGCACAAAAAACAAGTACCAAAGGAGCCTTTGCAATAAAAGGCTGATTGTCGCAGGTAACCGCCAGAGTATCCTTAAGGCTCTGGTCGGTAATATCAAGTATTGTATACATAGTCATATTACCGGCAGTCGGTGCCTGCAAAGCACTCTCAAGAATAAGCCGTTTATCCACATCGGAGATTTCTTTGTCCTCAAAGACTCTCACCGATTTTCTATTATACAGGGATTCAATTATTGTGTTCATAATCCACCTCTCAGGCACTATCAACTATTTGCATTTCTCTTTCTGAGCTGTTCTGCAACCATAGCTTCCAGATCTCCTGACTCGTTCTTTTTCTTCAGTTTATCCTCGAACACGCTCTTGAATTTATACACTTCAGTAGCCATAAGTTCCAGACTCTTTGCTTTTTCCTTGTCTTTCTTTACATAACTGCCTTTGTTATAAAAGCCTGCCAGTTTCATAAGTCCGTCTGCAAGAAGGAGACATCCCTCTGTAAAGTCCTCAGGCTTACCACTCAGGTAGGCTCTCATAAGTTCACGGGTACTCTCAAAGAGATACTTCTTTGCAAACATAAGGAATTCCTCGCCAAACTTCACATCCAGATACAGGTTAGAGTCCTTTTCAAGCACATACTCCCTACCAATGGATGCCACAGAGTTCCACATTGCAAGGTCTGTTTTGAGGCACTTCTCAAAATAGTAGAAAACATGGTCTTTATCGGGATTCTTGTTCTGTCTGTCAATAGCAAGTTCGACCGCATAGGAGTAGTAATAGATAGCATCCAACTCATCCTCCTGTGCAAGAGAGAAAAGACGCTGGAAGGACTTGAGTGCCTTTTCACGATTTGCAAACTTATCACCACCAAATACCCAGGACTCCATAAAGCACAGTTCTTTGATACAATCGATGTCACCGTTATCTGAGCCTTTATTGGCAAGGCTGTATATGATATCGTCCATCTCTCTGAAGTTACGGCTTCTGCCCTGCTTTGTATTCTCTGCCACAAGAGCTTTTCTGCTCTCAAGGTTCATATCAAACATATCCAGAGCATCTGCAATCTTCTGCAAATCGGGATTTTCTTCCTTACGCAGACAGAGTATCATTCTGTACTCTGCCTCTTTGCACTGATAAAAACAGGCTTCTCTGAGAAGTTTAAGTTTTTCGTAAAGAGTTATGGTTTCTGCCACAGCGATATCCTTTGCAATGTGGTCCTTTGTATAGGAATGATTACGTTTAACAGCTTTGAACATATAGTCAAGACCTTTAATCTCGTCCATCTCAACGCCCTTGCCGTAGTAATAACACATACCCACTCTTCTGTATGGAAGACCTGAATTTGTCTTGCCCTCATCTGCCGCAGTTTCCGCCTGACAGTAATAGTCCCAGGCTGTGCTGTAATCTTCTTTGTCCCAATAATAAATGCCACCTATACTGCAAAGGGACAGTAAATCTCCCAGAGAAACTGCCTTCTGATAATAATCAAGAGCTATATCAACATCCTTGTCAACAAATCTGCCGTTTTCATAAGCTCTGCCAAGGATTCTGAATGCACGGGGAAATTTATGCTCTGATGAACTGAGAGCATACATAAGTGCAAGTCCGTAGTCTTTTTCAAAGCACTCTCCCACCTGATATCCGTATGCCATAAAATACATAGCAGCAGGCTCACCTTTATCGGCGGCTTTGCGCCACCACTCGTAGGCTTTTTCTTTGTTGGCAGCTAGTCCCCACTTGCCGTCATAGATACTGTCGCCAAGATAGGTCATAGCCAGTACGCTGCCCTCTTCTGCGGCTTCTTCCATCTCCTGAAGATACTGTTTTCTGTTTGCTGTGTCAGATTCAATCATCAACGCCGCAAACAGATATTTTGCATCTATATCTCCTTTATGTTTGCCAACTCTGTAGTAAAACTCGGCTTTTTTCATATCCTTTTCGGTTTCAATGCCCAGTTCGTATGCCAGACCAATAAGCACAGCATTCTCCGCCTCAAAACACCTTGAATACTGATTATTCTTTTCAGCATTCAAAAGCTCCTTGATTTTTCTGCGCTTAGTCTGAGGGATGAAATACCTGTCTGTATGGAACGGAGAGTCATCCTGAGGGTTCTGCTGTGACTTTGCAGTTGTAACATTACCCTCAACAAAGGTGTCTGCAATATGCTCCTGCAATTCTGCCTCATCAGCCTCTGTCCACATTATATAATGGGTGTTCTGAATAATCAGTTTTACGCCTGCAGGGATGTCGGTATTCTCAATCCATATTGCAATAATCTTTCTCTTCTCTGACATAGCAAACTCCAACTCGTGGAGACACCAGTCAGACATTACAGAAGACTTTGACACTACAAAGATAAAGTAGTCGTTCTTCAAAATGCTTTCTGCAATAACGCTGAAGTAATGTTCACCGCCACGCAGGTTGCTGTCATACCATACCTGTACATCAGGCACAGCCTTCAGCGTCTTTATTATCTTGTTAACTACCTCTGCATCCGAGTGAGCATAACTGACAAATACATTTTTATTCATAATCCGACTCCTTAAAAACAGTCCATATCAAAAACTTATAAGTAAATTATAACTTATTTTACACTTGGTTATCAAGTATAAAAACAATGTTGCAACAGAAAAAATCACCCCTTCTGAAATAAGAAGGGGTGAAATTATTATTGTTCAGTCAATTTGCAACCAATACATCAACCAAAGAGTCTCTTTGCGTAGTAGCAATAAACAATAGCCGACTGGGCAAGTTCCTGTGCATAAACTGAGTTTTCTGCCACAACCTTGCAATAATCAGCAAAACTGTAAGAAACCACACCTGTGCAGTAATTGTTGCCATCTGCTGTGTACTCAACAACCGCGTAAATTGTCTTGTCCATATCTTTTGCAGCAATAGCATCAACACTTGCTGTATAAGTACCTGAGTTGTCCTTTGTCATTACTATTTTGCCCGTTGCATTGGACTTTGTAAGAGCAGATGCGTCTGCATAAGCCTTTGCATCCCAGTAGTAGAGAGTAACATCACCCTGAACATTGTTTGCAAGGAAATTGAAGTTAACTGTAAAGTTCACATTCTCAAAGCTAACTGTGGGATACAATATTGCGTTTGTTGCATTACCTGCAAAGTTTGCTGTCTTGTTTGCATCTGCAGCAGCAGAAGTCTGAACCATTGCAGGGCTATATTTCTTAACCATTGCTCTATGCTCGGCCTCAAGACCTGCATTTGCAAGTTTTTCGGTCTTATAGCCGAAGTAAATCTGAGCCTGTGCGCTATAGTTAAGAAGAGCAACCATAAAGGCCTTTTCTTCTTTTGATACGGTGGGAGTCTTCAGCCTGTTGTATGCATAGTCCACACCGTTTGCACTGAGCATCTCACTATATACATAAGTGCCATCAGGAAGCTGTGCAAATATCTTGTAGTATACTGTGTCGCCAAGTGATTTCGGATGGATATCCTCTGTGCTTACAACATAGTATCTGCCCTCTGTATGGGCGCCTCTTACAAGAGTTTCAACAGATGTTGCCTTCTCGTCAGAGTAGACAACAATACCCATCTTATCAGCAGAAACATTCATATTGCTTACGCTGAACAGAGATTCATATCTGAGGGCATCCTCGCAGTAAAGTCTTGAGAACTTAGGCTCAATTTTAGGAACTGACAGGCTGTCTGCCTCGTAACTGAGGGTAAATGTATCATTATCGTTATACTTAAGTGTGAATCTTACCTCTGTGTTACCGGGAACAAAGAGTTTGTCAGCATCAATACCTGTCTGTGTGCTGTAAAGGATAGCAAATTTTGCATCCTTACCAGCAAAGCCGTTGGTCATATACCAGTCGGAGTTATCCTGAGTCTTGACTGCAACGTAACTATCCTGTGTGAACTTCACAGTAAGTTTGCCGTTTTCAAACTTATAGTCACCCATGTTCTCGAAGTCGCTCTCGCAACCATAATCGGCGCCATTGATGAAACCGAAGAGGTACATATCCTTGAGAGGCTTCTTGGCATCACATACTGTGCATTTGCCTGCCTCATAGGTATGCTCTGCTTTTTCATTACAGATAGTACAATCACCGAGAGCGTTGTGCTTGTAGTGGTTGCAACTGATAACATCTGTCATCAGAGCAAGAGTATCGTTTCTGCCGCTGAAGAGCGAAAGGCTGAGTACTGTGCCGCCGGGCAGGAGAAGCATACCTGCTTCCTTACCGCTTTCGATGTTATAGAGTGTCGCAGATGAGGTATTCAGATTGCCCTGGGACATATAGATATCCTCATTGCCGAAGGTCTTTACGAATACATAACTGTCCTCAATAAGTGTGATACTCAGTTCACCGCCGATGAAGTTGTATGGTCCCATATCATTGTAGTTTTCATCGCAACCTACAACCTGACCGTTAATGTAACCGCTGAGGTAATACTGACCTACATCACAGCTTGTGCATTCACCATCTGAGAAACTGTGGTCGCAAGTCTTACTGCACACTATACATACACCGTTGTAATACTCATGAGAGCATACAAACAGACAGTTTGTGCAGATGCCGTTTCTGAATGTATGCTCACATACATCCTGACAATCAGAGCATACGCCGTCTTTGTAGTGATGCAGGCAATCATATCCGCAGATTGTGCAGACTGAATCTGTGAAATCGTGTTCACAAGGCTTCTGACAAATCTCACATTTGCCGTCTGAGAAGTTGTGGTCACACTCTGCCTTACAGATTGTGCAGATACCCTCTTTATAGTGATGAGTACATACAAGACCGCAATGTGTACATCCGCCGTCTGCAAATTCGTGTGCACACTTCATACCGCAGATTGTACATCTGTCGCCTGTAAACTTATGCTCACATACAAGCTCACATACAGTACACTTACCATCAACATATGTATGGTCTACCTGTGCGTCACAGCCTGAGCAGATACCCTCTGTGCTATGCTCCTTGTGCTCACAGGGAGCAGCGATATAGTAGAGAGTTACTGTATCGTTGCCGTTATCAATAAGTGTAAAGGTAATCTCTCTGCCCTTGGGAACAAAGAGCTTGTCGCCCTTATCACCAATAAGTTTTGTGTTATAAAGTACAGCCAGAGTTACATTGTCACCCTGATAGCCGTAGGTCATATAGAAGTTCTCGTTGTCAGCATCTTTTACTGCAACATAGCTGTTCTCTGTAAAGGTTACAACCAGTTCTCCGTCCTTGAACTCATAGGTGCCGATGTTCTCAGCATCCTCGCCCATTCCGTATTCTTCACCATTGATGAAGCCGTAAAGGTAGAGAGCAGGTTTTTCTTTGTTACAGATAGCACAGAAGCCGTCTATATAACTATGTTCTGTACACTTCTTCTGACAGATTGTACAGGTGCTGTCTTCCCATGTATGGTCGCAGTTTGTGCCGCAGACAGTACAACTGCCCTGTGAGAAGTTATGTTCACAATGCACTCCGCATTCGCGGCATACACCGTCACGCCATTTATGCTCACATACATACTGACAGGTTGTGCAGATGCCATCCTCGTAAGTGTGCATACAAATCATTGCACAGACCGTACACTTGCCGTCTTCCCATTTATGCTCACAAAGGTGGGCGCAAATTGTACATTTACCTGCAATCCAGTTATGCTTACACTCGTATGCACAGTTTGTACACTTGCCTTCTTCAAAAGTATGCTGACAAGAGAGGGAGCAGACAGAGCATTTACCCTCTGACCAGTTATGTTCACATACTAATCCGCAGACAGTACAATGGCCGTTTGTCCACTTATGAACGCAGAGTTTGTTACATATTGTACAACTGCCATCTACAAAGTCGTGGTAACAGAGTTTATTACATATTGTACATTTGCCCTCTGACCAGTTATGCTCACAAACTGTTCCGCAGACTTTACACTCGCCATTTACAAATTCGTGGGTACATACAAGCTGACATACTGTACATACACCCTCGGTCCATTGGTGAGAACAAGGTGTCTGGCAGTTTGTGCAACTGCCCTGAGAGAAGTTATGGTCACAACTTGTTCCGCAGGTTGAACATCTGCCTTCGTACCAATGCTCGTGATGGCACACGAGAGAACAAATCTGGCATACGCCATTTACAAAGTTATGAGGTGAACAGGGTGAATTACAGATTGTACAGAATCCATCCTTGAAATCGTGGGAACAATGGAGTTTACAGGTATCGCATACACCCTCATTCCACTGGTGTTCACACTGAACACCACAAAGGAAACAGCTACCCTCTGCCCAATGGTGAGAACAGGTCTTGCTACAGATTGTACACTTACCCTCTGACCAGTTATGCTCACACTTGAGAGAACAGATTTTACATCTGCTGTCAATCCACTTGTGGTCACAAGCCTCACCGCAGACCGTACAGAAGCCCTCTACAAAAATATGGTCGCCAAGCTCAGATATGCTGTATCGATAGAGAGTACGGGTTTCTACCTTTCTTGTAGCAGAAGCAGTAACAGGAGTCTCGCTCCATTCACTCCAGTCTGTCCACTTGGAATGAGTGTAAAGAGCCTTGTAGTCTGTGTATGTCTGCTTATATACAGGTACATTGTAGTACCAGTAGGAATCTATACAAACATCAGCATTAGAACGGATGATACTTCCGTCAGAGGCAACCCTGTCTGTTACAGAGGGGTCAACAGTATCAAAGAAGCAGTGGAAGCCAACGTAATAGTCGGTCTTTACTTTGCTTGTTGTACGGTTCCAGGGGCCGCCTGCAATCTGCTCATCAGAACACCAGTGATAATACAGATAACCTGCAATAGCCTCGGAGTTGAGCTCTGTCTTCGTGTTTGTGGCTGTAGTGGTTGTTTTTGGAGTCTTGTTGTATTTTGTATACATAGCATTGCCTGTATCAAACCCCTCGGGCCACTGCTTTACACATTCCTGTGTCTTCTGGCCCTGACTCTGCCATTCTTTTTTTATCTGAGTATATCCTGCCACAGAGGCATCATAAGATGTTGTCTCTACATAGTCAGAATATCTGTACTCAGTTTTTGTTTCATACAGTTTATCGGGGATACCATCAGGGAGGGTTTCTACCCAATCTGATGTAGTACCGTCTGCAAGATATGTCTTATAGTTATCACCGCAATCTGCACAGGTATACAGAGAATGTGCATAATCCAGACAGTTGGCGGGAACAGTTACGATTGAATAGTGGTGTCCCTTTGCAGGAACAGTTGTCTGTGTTGCAAACACCTCACCACACTGAGAGCAGTAGGAACCTGCTGTAATACCTGCCTCGGTGCAGGTTGCTTCCTTTGCCGGCTGTACAACTACCACATGGGAGCAGACAGTCTCGTTGGGAGCCTCAACAGCCGCGTTATCAACGGTGTATGGTGATGTCCATACCACAACATTTTCTGTTTTACTTGCAAGAGTTGTGGCATTTGTTGCATAGTAGTTCTTTACATCCGCAGAAATCTCGTAGGTGTAATAACCCTTAGGCTGATTTCCGAACTTAAGACCATAGTCAACCTCACTCTTATAGAGGGAGTATTCCTTGGAGTTGGGGCTGTAACTGCTGGTGAGAACAGGTGTCTCCAGAGTATTTTCGCCGGAATAGGTCTTTGCATAAACTGTTGCAAGGTTGTTGTACTTGGATGTGAGTATGCCCTGAATATAATAGCCCTTGCCCAAATCAAGGTTTGATGCCATAGAGGGATTTCTCACTGCAATATCATCAAAAAGATACTCTTTAACCTGAACATCTTCTGCATAAACATAGCCTGTAACACCGTTACGCTCTATCTGATACCAGAAGTTACCGTAAGCATTCTTATAGAGACCTGTTACATGGAGCAGGTTACCCGCAGGGATAGTCTCTTTGAGAGTATAGTTTGAAGAAGGATATTCTCTTACCTCGGTTTCTACTGCAGTTGAAACAGTAAGGTTAGAGGGATAGTAGGTGCAACTTGCAAGATAGGATGTATCACTTGAACCAGTACCGGGAAGTTCCACGTACATCTTGTTACAGTCTACATCGCCTGTCATACCATTGAACTGACCTACCCATGAATACTGCCACATCCACAGACCGCCGGGATAGTTTGTGTATCCGCTCTTGATTTCTGCAACCCATGTAGGAATGGTCTTGTAGTAGGAATCAGAGAAGGTACTGCTTCTGAGGAGCCACTGGTATGTATAGATACCGGGCTGATATCCTGCTGCGTAGATGGTATCGCAGAAGGTCTTTACAACTTCCTGCTGGAGAGATGCACTCAGGTTCATCTGAACCTCATCCTCAAAGTCAAGGAAGATAGGAAGTTCCATATCATATCCGTCTACAAGAGAGAGAACATACTCTGCCTCGCCCTTTGCCTCTGCTGCGTTCTCAGCATAGGAGTAAACATATACGCCAAAGGGGATTCCGTTATCCTGACATCCCTTTGCGTTTGTATGGAACTTTGTATCTGCTGTTTCTTCCCATGAAGCACGCAGAATTGCAAAGTCAATCTGGCTCTTTACTGTAGGCCAGTCAATATTACCATTCCATACGGAAACATCAATGCCGTTATGAAGAACAGGGTTGGGGTTGGCACTTGTTGTTACAACGCAGAGCTTTGTCTGAAGCACAACTTCCCTTGTTGATGTAGTAAGTGCTCCATTGCCATTTATATAGTAGCTGACAGCCTCTGCCAGTACTGCGTATGTGTAGGAGCCTGTTGCAAGATTACCAAAGTACATCTTGTCATCAACAGTACTTCCGTCAAGCACATACTGTTTTCCGTTAACAGTAGCACTTGACTGTAATGCAGGAGTTCTGCTCACATTATTACTCTTATACATAGCAACGGTAACCTTGCCCAGGTCATTGAGGGTAGATGTGATTGTACCTCTCACAGGGAACGAACCGCCGTATGTAAGCGATGCAGGAGAATGGAGCTTGGTTGCTGTAACGTCACCTGTCAGGTGGTCAACCAAGGTTGCAGCGGTTGCATCTGCATACAAAGTCTTGTTGTAGTAGAGAACCTCATACCAATATTTTCCTGCCTTATCCTTATGAAGAGCCTTTACTCTGAGCATAGTACCCGAAGGTATCGTATGCTCAGTAGCAGAATCAGTTGTGGGATACTTCATAAGGCCTGTAATTTTATTAGTCTTGACACTCAGATTGGATGCATATGTCTGAGCAATATAGTCACTTGCCGATGCAGCAAAAACCTGCACAGGCACAATGCTCAGAACAGAAAGCATCACAATCACAGACAAAATCAGACATAAGGATTTTTTCATAAAATTCATATTGCCTTTTGCTTTGTGTGTTCGCACGGAACACACTCTGCTCTCCCTTCTTTATAGATTTTGTTTTATCAGAAGTTAATAAACTGAACGATAAAGGGTTTTGCAATCCTTAAGTCTCAGCAAAGAAGTTCTTGGCGTAATAGCCGTAAACAATTGCTGCCTGTGCAAGATCCTGAATGTCAGAAGCGCTGTTCTCTGCATAGAGTCTGCAGTAATCTGCAAGGCTGTAAGAAACAACACCTGTGCAAAGAGTTCCGCTCTTTGCTGTGTAGACAACTGTAATATAGATTGTCTTATCAATATCCTTGGGGGCAATATCACCGATACTTGCTGTGTATGCACCGGTATTGTCCTGAGTCATCAGGATTTCACCTTTAGCATTGGAAACAGAGAGTATATGGGCATTCTCATATGCATCCTCTGTCCAGTAGTAGAGTTTTACCTCACCCTGTACATCCTTTGCAACGCAGTTGTAAGTTACTGCGAACATCTCATCCGCGAAGGATACTGTGGGATAAAGCATAGCCTTGGAGGCTGTCTTCTTAAAGTTTGTGGTCTTTGCATCATCAGCAGGATTTGTCTTGTCTGCCATAGATGCTGTGTAGTGCTTTGCAAGTGCTTTCTGCTGTGCTGTAAGCCCTGCATTTGCAAGTTTGTCGGTATTATATCCGAAGTATACCTGAGCCTCTGCAGCGTAGTTGAGAAGTGCTACCATAAGAGCCTTCTGGTCTTTTCCTGCTGCTTTGTTTGTGAGTACGGACTTTGCATAGTCAACGCCGTTTTCGCTCATCATAGCGCTGTATACATAACTGCCGTCAGAGAGTACCGCATATACCTTAAAGTAAACTGTATCACCAAGGTTTACGGGATTGATTTTGTCTGTACCTGCAACAAGGTATCTGCCGTCCTCACGCACACCCTGAACATACTCAATGGGTGTTGTTGCATCCATACTGTCAAAGATTGCAAGGCCCATATTATCATAGGATACATCGGACATATTCTTTGTATTGAAGCAAACCTCGTAGGAAATGCCCTCTTCAAACTGAAGTCTTGTAAACCTGGGAGCAATCTGAGCCTTTGCCTCTTCGGTTGTGTAGCTGATTGTAACAGCATCGAAGCTGTCATCGGTAAGTGTGAATGTAACCTCTACACCGCCGGGTACAAAGAGCATATGAGCATCAATGCCGTAAACAAGAGTGTTAAGCATCTTTGTGGTAGTAGTCTCGCCGGGATCACCGTCTGCCATATACCAGCTCATATTGTCCCCTGCCTTGACACCGATGTAACTGTCACTTTGAAAAGATGTTGTGAGTTTGCCGTCTCTGAACTTGTAGCTGCCAAGTCTGTCTGCATCTTCCTCACAGCCGTAGTTCACACCATCAATCACACCAAAGAGATAGTAAGTTGTCTCCTTCTTGCCGCAGACTGTACATACATCCTCAACCATTGTGTGCTCAACAGGAGTCGAACATACAGAGCAAAGTCCGTCTGTTCTGTGGTGGCTGTGCTGACAATCTGAGAATTCATAAGTCAGAACCAGAGTTCCGCTTTCACCCATTGACAGAGTAAATGTAATATTTACACCGCCGGGGATATACAGCATATCTGTGCCTGTACTCAGTTTTGTATTGCAAAGAACAATTGTTGTGCCTACTGTTGTGCCATCAGGCAGGTACCAGTCAGCGTTGTCCTTTGTCTTGACTGCTACTGCGCTATCCTCAGTAAACTTAACAGTAACAGTATCGTTTGTAAATTTATAGGGACCTGTAAGGTCTGCGTTTTCCTCGCAACCGATGTTCTCTCCGTTGATATAACCAACAAGCCAGAACTCTGTGCTGTAGGAACACTCTGTACAAGTACCGTCAGAGAATGTATGCTCACAAGCTGCACCACAGTTTGTGCAAACAGAATCAACATAATTATGCTCGCATACTACATCACAGTCTGTGCAATCACCCTGTACGAAGTTGTGTTTACATTCTGTATCGCAGATTGTACATACACCCTGTACATACTGGTGAGTACATACATAAGAGCAGATTGTACACTTGCCGTCTTCAAACTTATGCTCACAGTTCATACTGCAGATTGTGCATTTTCCGTCTTCAAACTTATGCTCACAAAGTTCACCGCAACCTGTACAGGAGCCATCTGAGAAGTTATGCTCACACAGGTAGTTACACAATGTACACTTGCCATACAGGAACTTATGAGTACACTCCATAAGGCAATCCTTACATACGCCGTCTCTGAATCTGTGGTCACATTCCTTATTACATTCTGTGCAGATACCGTCTGCAAAACTGTGCTTACATATCTTTTCGCAGATTGTGCAGATATCATCTACATAATCGTGCTTACACTGAACACCGCACAAGTTACATCCGCCGTCAATCCAGATGTGTCTGCAGTTGTAATCACATACTGCACAGGAGCCGTTGTACCAGTAATGCTGACACTTGAGCGAACAACCTGTGCATATACCGTCTTTATATGTATGGTCTACTTTTTCGCCGCAGGTCAGACATTCACCCTGAGCATTATGTGTTACATGATAGCAAGGTGCTGCTGTGTAAGTAAGTGTGAGAGTATCGTCACCATTGTTAAGGACTGTGATTGTAAGAAGTCTGCCCTTGGGAACAAAGAGTTTCTGAGCATCGTTGATGCCTCTGTCTGTATTATAGAGAGTTACGGAGGTTGCATTCTCCTGATATCCCTCTGTCATATACCAGGCTTCATTACCCTCAGCCTTTACTGCAATGTAACTATCCTCAGTAAATACAGCAACCAGTTTTCCGCCTGTGAATTTATAGATACCCATATTGTCCATATCATCGTTACAAGCGTAATCTGCACCGTTGATAAAACCGAAGAGATAATATGAAGGCTCAGGTCTTGAGCATACTGTGCAATATCCGTCTTTATATGTATGAATTACTTTTTCCGAACAAGCAAGGCACTTGCCGTCCTCTGCGTGTTTGTGATGCTGACAATCAGCAATCTCGTATGTAAGAGTAATTACACCATCCTGTGCACAAGTCAGATTGAATACAACCTCTACGCCTGAGGGGATGTACAGCATATCTGTACCCTTGCCTGTCTTGATGTTGTAGAACTTAGCAACACTACCCTGTGCCTCGCTGTCTGTAAGGAAGCGGTTGCCGTCTGCAGTTCTGATTGCAATATAACTGGTATCTTCAAACTCTGCTACCAATCTGCCGTCCTTGAACTTGTACTCATCACCGTTGTACTGCTCACCGTCAATGAAGCCGTACAGGTAATATACCGGCTGAAGCATACCGCAGTTTACGCAGTAACCGTTTACATAACTGTGGTCGCAGATATGTCCGCATACCACGCAGACACCGTCAACCTTTGTATGCTCTACCTGTGCGTCACAGGTTGTACAGATACCCTCAAGTGTATGGCTCTTATGCTCACACACCTTGATATCAAGTTCAAGTGTAATGCTGCCATCCTTGTTCTCAACAAGGGTGATTGTTGTTTCTCTGCCCTTGGGAACATAGAGTTTATCGGCATAATTGCCAAGTTCTGTGCTGTCATACATAGGAGCGGTAACACAGTTCTCCCCCAGATATCCGTTTGTCATATATGTGACACCGTCACTGCGCTTAACAGCCAGATAACTGAAATCTGTAAATGTAGTTGTAAGGCTGTTATCCTCGAATCTGAAGTTATCAGAATAATGGTCTCCGCCATTGATGAAACCTACAAGATAGTAGTAGGGTTTTTCTTTTCCACAGATGGAGCAAACACCGTCAACATACTGGTGGTTACAGTTGTATCCGCAGATTGTGCAGACGCCGTTTTCGTTTTCGTGACCTACCTGCTCACCACAAGTATGGCAGTTACCGTCTATATCGTGGGATTCGTGGTCACACTGTGCAGCTGTGTAACTCAATGTGAAGCTGCCGTTTTCATTATCAACAAGAGTAAATGTAATCTCTCTGCCTCTGGGGATAAAGAGTTTGTTTGCGTTATCGCCCAGTTTTGCTGCATTGTAGAATGTCGCAGAGGTGTATTCCTTACCCTTGTAGCCGTCTGTGTTGTACCACTCTGTGTTGTCACCTGTCTTCAGAGCAACATAACTGTCCTCAGTAAAGGTAGCAACCAGTTTTCCGCCTTCGAATTTATAGTCACCGATTGTATCGGAATCTCCGTTGATACCGTAGTCAGCGCCATTGATAAATCCAACCAGATAGTATGTAGGCTCTGCCTTTGAGCAAACTGAGCAGACACCGTCTACATAAGTATGCTGAACTTCTGCTGAGCAGGCTGTACAGATACCTGATGTGGTGTGATTATCGTGAGTACAGGCACCTGCAACATAACTGAGTCTGAATGAGCCGTCATTGTTCTTTGTAAGGCTGAAGACAATCTCTCTTCCACCGGGAACAAAGAGTTTTTCTGCATTGATGCCCTTGTTTGTGTTATAGAGGATTGCTGATGTTGCAGTATCTCCGGGATAGCCGTCTGCCATATACCAGTTCTGGTTATCCCCTGTCTTAACAGCAACATAGCTGTTTTCTGTAAACTTTGCTGTGAGGATACCATCTGTGAATTTGTATTCACCGATATTCTCTCTGTCTGCTTCACAAGCGTAATCTGCGCCGTTGATAAAACCGAAGAGGTAGTAGTCAGGCTCACTCTTTGAGCAAACCGAGCATACTCCGTTTACATAAGTATGCGGTGCAAGTTGACCTGAACTCCTGAGTCTGTAAACAGTTCTTGTTTCCACCTTCTTGTTCCATGCTTCTGTTGCCTCGGTATCTGTCCACTCGGAGTAATCTGTCCATCTGGAATGATTATATTTGAGTGCAGAATCTGTGTATGTCTGTCTTGTAACAGGAACACAGCAGAAGTAATCTGCATTGGAGCAACAACTGTTGGAGGTCTTGTAGCTCATATCACTTGTGTCGCATTTGTAGTTATCAGGACTTGTTGTGTCATAGTATGCATGGAATGTGGTGAAGTTACCGTTCTTATATTCCATGGAAGTTCTGCTGTCATTGGGATAACAC
Source organism: Oscillospiraceae bacterium (assembly GCA_015065665.1). GTDB lineage: Bacteria > Bacillota > Clostridia > Oscillospirales > Acutalibacteraceae > Ruminococcoides. The sequence goes on from SVPX01000004.1 coordinate 26,786, forward strand.
CAGTGATAATAAAGATATCCGTATGTTTCTGTAGAGTTGATAACTCTCTTTGTTGTAGCGTTCTCGTAAGCGGTGAGAGGTGCTACATTATATTTAGTATAGAGGCTGCTGGTCTTATCAAAACCGCCTGCACCCCAGGATGTTACATAATCGTGAGTCTTTGACGGAGAGGCAACCCACTCGCTACCCATAAGAGTGTAACCGTCAAGAGAATCCTTGTCACTCTGAATGGTCTGGTACTCAGAAACGCTGTACTGAGTTTTTGACTCCATAAGCGAATCATCATATCCTGTGGGTTTTTCTGTCTGCCACTCTCCGGGAGCATTGAAGTACTCGGAGTAGCTGTGTCCGCACTCTGCACAGGTGTACAAAGTCTTTTCAAAATCCACACAGGTTGCGGGAACAATCTTGCTTGAATAACTGTGTCCGCCACCTGTAAGCACCTGTGTCTCTGTCTCTTTACACAGAGAGCAGGTGCGTGTCTTTGAACCTGCCTTTGTACAGGTTGGTTCAATTGTTACCCACTCACCCCACTTATGAGCGCCTGTTGTGGTAGTAACCGAGCCCATCTTACCGCAGGTTGTACAGGCGGTAACACTCTTGCCTGCCTGTGTACAGGTGCTTTCTGTGATAGAGTATGTCTTGTTTGTATGGCTACAGGAACTCTGGGATACAGAAGAAGCGATTACCATAAAGTAATCCTCTGCCAGAAGCTTTGTACCTGTGTTGGTCTTTAGAGTAGTATCGTCCACAACATAGCAGTTCTTGTACTCCATCTTGATAGCAAGAGTAAAGTTGCCGGGTGCCATAACACCCATAAGAACATTGTTGTCTACAGTGCTGCCTGCAAGACTGTAGGAATGTGCAGTCATAGTTGCTCTGTGGCCTGTGGCTGTGCTTCCTGATGTGCCGAATCCGTTATGTATATATGCTGAAACCGCTGTAATCTGATTGTAAGGAGAACTGATTTTGCCATCTATGGCAAATCCTGTGCCTGTAACGTGACCGTTAGGAACAGTATGACCTGAGAAAGAAATATCGTTGAGAAGTTCCTGTTTATATTCCATATAAGCCGCGCGGACATAACCAAGACTTCCCGATGGCATAATAACCTGATACCAGTATTCGCCTACTGTATTCTTCACAAGTCCTGTACACTCCAGTTCATCACCTGAGTTGTACTGAGAAACCGCAACAGTAGATGAGTCTGTATCTGCATAGCAGGGCAGAGTTCTTGCCCATACGTCTGTGCCTGTGCAAACAAGTTTGCAGTGAGCAGGATATTCAGTACACTTTGACAGATAGTCAACAACAGTTGCACCTGCAGCATTCTTTGCTGCTGTGGATTTTGCTGTGATATTTGTCAGAGCAGTAGTATTATAAAGTGAACCCAGAGAGCCTGTGCCGTACTTTGTACCTGAGGGGTTTGTAAGTGCTAACTGACGGTCAACAACATAGTAACCTTTGTATGCATAAAGCTGAGCAGATGTCCATGTATTCAGAGTCTTGCTTGACCAGGAAATCCAGGGGTTCCAGGTGATACCTGTAACAGCCTTCACAAAGCCATTGAACTCGTTGCTGGAGTCGTTGCCGTAACCGATAACCTGACAACCCTCAGACCACGCCCAACCCAGAGCGCTGCCGCCGCCGTAGCTTGTAGAACGGGTGTGGATGTTGATACCACTTGCACCTGCCTTGTAACCGTTCATATTGTTGGAGGGTGTATAGTAACAAAGTCCGTCACTGTTTGCAAGGTTAATCTGGAAAGCTGCATAGGGACCTGTATGGTTCCAGGTAAAGAAGGAGTATGTGCCATCCATCAGAGTTGTTGAACCTGAATATGCAACACCATTGGTACACCATGTAGGTTCACTGGGGATAGATGAACTGTTCTCGCAGTAATATGCAATGTAGGCATTACCGCTGGAATTCTTCTTTACAACAATACAAACACCCTGAGTACGGGTATTATATGCACCATTATAATAGGTAGTGCCGCTCCAGTAGTTGTCAGAGCCTCCCTCAAACTGAAAAACAACCGAATTTCCGTTATCAAGGGTTGACTGCAATGTGGAGCTTGAGTTGATATAATACTTCATCATTGTGTCGATGTATGAACGGGCTGTGGAGTTGGAAATAAAGCCCGAACAAGTCAGGGAGTTAACACCGCTGACAGCCTCGACCTCTGAAAGATGAAGCCCCATGGGTATCAGGGATAGTGTTATGAGCAGGCACAGCACCATACTCAGAACACGGCTTAGGAATTTGTGCTTCATAAGAAACCTCCTGTAATCAGATTGCGGATGCAATTATAGCGTACACTTTTACGCATTGATACATAATAAATATACACCATAACGTTGTCAAAATCAAGCAAATCCACCATATAGTAAATAAAATTTATCAATATATATAAAGTTTTTATATAATATTGTACAAAGTAACGAAGGATTCGAGATTTTCAATTTAGCACAATAAAACCTTGCATGTATTCGTTGAAAAAATAATTGTCAGATATATAATAATAAGTGTGACCTGAAGGTGCTTTTCTTCGTCTGTATGAGTGAGAGGACCTGAAAACAGGAGGTGCAGATATGGATGATAAACAGATAATTCTGCTCTATGAGCAGAGAGACGAATCAGCAATAAAAGAAACAAAAACAAAATACGGTGCGTACTGCCTGAGCATTGCCACAAGAATTCTTGAAAACCCTGAGGATTCTCAGGAATGCGAGAACGATACATATCTGAAAGTCTGGAACAATATTCCACCGGATAGCCCTGTGTATTTCAGTGCGTATCTGGGTGCAATAACAAGAAACCTGTCCCTTGACAGACTTCGCAAAAAGAAAGCCACCAAGCGGACAGACTCTGTCTGCATTTCTCTTGAGGAACTTGAAGATTGCATCCCCACAGGCAAATCTATAGCAGAAGAAATCGAGGCAAAAGACCTGGCAGAACATATTTCTGCTTTTCTCAGAAGTCTCCCCGAGGCAGAGTGTAATGTGTTCCTCAACCGTTACTGGGGTTTCCTCAGCATAGAGGAAATTGCAGATAAATACTCATTCTCAAAAAGCAAAGTAAAAATGATGCTTCTGCGAACCCGAACAAAACTTTCAAATCATCTTATAAAGGAGGGATTTATACTATGAAATCCGACAAACTGCAGGACGCCATGGGTATGGTAGATGAAGCCCTGATAGAACGGGCAAACAAAATCCCGAAGAAGAAATCAAAGTTCAGACACATCAGATGGACAGCACCCATCGCCGCCGCCCTTGCAATTATAATTGGCTTAGGAGTGTTCTTTTCTATGAAAGGCAATAATAACCCCGCTATTCTCAACACTTATGCCGTGTCACAGGCAGAGTACCCTGAAATGGCAAAGTATCCCGCATCTATCGGAGGTTTTGTTTACTCCGAGGAGGATTATGACAAGTGGAGAGATAGCCTCCGCGCACAAGAAGAATATATGGGACAAGGCGAAAACCTTGCCGGTTTCTTTCAGTCCACCGCTTCTGAATTTCTCGGTGAGTGTGAAACTGACAACAAGGTATACTCTCCTCTCAATGTGTATATGGCACTCTCAATGCTCTGTGAAACAGCAGAGGGTGAAACCCGTCAGCAGATACTTGACCTGCTGGGTGCAGAGGATATAGAAACTCTCCGCACACAGGCACACGCAATATGGAATGCAAACTACAGAGATGACGGAGCTGTTACAAGTATCCTGGGAAGTTCTTTGTGGCTTGACGAAGAACTTGAATACAACAAAGATGTTATCAACACACTCTCAGAGAATTACTATGCTTCTGTTTTCAGGGGCAGAATGGGTAGCAACGGTTATAACAAAGCCTATGCGAATTGGCTTGATGAGCAAACAGGAGGACTTCTGAAAGAATACACAAAGGATGCATCCCTGTCCCCCGAAACTCTCTTAAACCTTGTAACCACCATATATTTTCAGGCAAAGTGGGATGGTGAATTTGAGGCTAGGGATAACACAAATCAAACTTTCCACAGCACAACAGGGGATGCCCTCTATGAATTTATGAATCAGCGGATAACCTACGGTGATTATTACTGGGGGGAGAAATTCTCTGCAACAAAAAAAGACCTGCGAGAAAGCGGTTCTATGTACTTTATCCTCCCCGATGAAGGTTATACTCCACAGGACCTGCTCTGTGACAAAGAGGCTATGTCCTTTATTACTGCAGGAAAAGGCTGGGAACAGAACAAAAGCCTCAGAGTAAATCTTTCTATCCCCAAGTTTGATGTAAGTTCCGACACAGACCTGATAAGCGGCCTTAAGAATTTAGGAGTCACAGACTGCTTTGATATGAAATCTGCAGATTTTTCTCCTCTGCTTTCAGACAAAACAGATGCCTGTATTGACAGCATAAACCACAAAGCACGAGTAACAATTGACGAAAAAGGTGTTACCGCCGCGGCTTACACAGAACTTCATCTTGCAGGAAGCGCTATGCCTCCCGAGGATGAAATCGACTTTGTCCTTGACCGCCCCTTTATCTTTGTAATCACAGGTACAGACTCCCTGCCCCTTTTCATTGGCGTTGTAAACAATCCGTAAAACTGTGCAAAAAAGTCAAACCCCGCTGTAGAAGGCAGGGTTTGACTTTTTTTAGGGAAAAATATAAAATTATCCTATAGATTTTTCTTATCAGAGGTTATGGCTATGAACAGGATTGTTTATTTATTTGAACTTGACTCCGCAAGAAAATACGACTTCAAGAACAAGGACACAGTTTACAAAACCGAAGGCGTCCACGCTATGTTTCACGAGATTATCGACAATGGCAACATCGTTGCAATCTCCATGAATCAGCTTACAGACTCCCAGTTCTTTGATCAGATACTAAGAGATGACTACGCTTACCCCATTATACTGGAACTTTTCAAGATAGGCGCTCTCAGGGTTAACCTCTTCGGAAATATCCGTACTGCATCCCAGTACATACAGAATGCAATAGCTAAATGTCTGTGCAAAAATGATGACTCCTTCAAATTTTCCAACCTCCCTGTACAGTATCACGAAAAGCAGTTACTGACAACTCTGTACCACGCACTCAGAAACAGCGATTTATCTGAACTTCAGGAGTTGTGTGAAACTAACACCGACCCTAGATACCAGCGAATCTACCGCTATGTTAATATGATACTGGCACTCAGCGTCAACGAAACCAGTAATATCCCTGCAAAGAAATCAAACAAAACCCAAAATAAACCGAACTCTGAAAACAAAGACTTCATCTGGTTTTTGTACAAAATCTGTAACATTCTGAAGGAGCATAACTTTCAGGATAAGGAATTCGCAGACAAAGTCCTTCTTGCAATCAAGGAAATAGAGGTCAGAGACACTCTGATAACTGACGGCAGAATCAACCGTTCCAACTGGCTGTACAACAAAGATGACTCCAAAGCTTTATCTCCCATTGCAGAAGAAATAGTAAACCTTGCGTACAACTATGTAATTGAATATGGTATCAATGGAGTCAGCAAACACTACTCCGATGAGGATTTTGAGACAAGCTTTAAGGCTGATCTTATAAACAGATTTATGCTGTACACAGGCAGAACTGACGAAACAACTACTGCCAAACCTTTACCAAAAAGAATTCTGAGAAAAGCCCTCAGATTCGCAAAATACAAACAAAGGATGAATAAAAAATCCGAAACACAAAACTGCCAATCTCCTGCACTTCAATACGAAAAAGACTACCGCAAGGATATGTTACGCTGGAATCTTCGGGTAACAGGAATGTCTTTTATCTATTTAATCATTACAGCACTTTACACAGGTTTGTTTTTCACAATGGAGTTTATAATGGGATTTACAGAAAACTACCTGCCGACTATCCTCTCCAACCCCATTTACTCTGCAATTCTCAGTATCTTTATAATCGGTTTACTTGGTTCAGCAATCAACGTTTTACTTCAGAAAATACTGAAAACAAGCATTCCGGACATACTTGAATGTGTTGTGAATTTTATCGTATATATTATTGATGCTATCAGCATTATTTTCAAAAGAGATAAAAGAAGAGGTAAATATGAAAGTTACAGATTGTATTGAAGCATATTTTGAATTAATGAGAAATCGACCTGAGTTGTTCTCTCCCTCAGACATCTACCCTATTGTCACAGACAAAAAAACTCTTGAGGACTATACTCAGGCAACAAACAAACCTTTGGGTGTTGTATACCAAAGCGATTACCATATAGTTGTGGTAGATCTGATTGAAAATGATGACGGCTCGTACTACACCTATGAAAGAACCATCCCCGACAAAACAGGCAGAGGTGTTGTCTGTGTACCTGAGTATGAAGGAAAATACATTCTTCTCAGACAATATCGGCATCCTATTCGCGGTGTACAGCTTGGTTTTCCCAGAGGCTTCGGTGAAAACGGATTAACCTCCACACAGAATGCAAAAAAGGAACTTTCCGAGGAGCTGGAGGCTAATGTATCAGATGCCAGGAAAATTGGCGAAATTACGCCGGACAGCGGTTTTTTGGGAGGTATTGTCGATATTCTCCACTGCACCGTAACCTCCTACAATCCAAACTCCCGAAATGAAGGAGTTCTGGAAACCCTCCTCTGCACTTACGAAGAACTTTCTCAGATGATAAAAGACGGCATCATCACAGACAGTTTTACAATCTGTGGATTTTCAATGCTCTGAATTACCGACCAAACAAAGCAGGTCACAGCAGACAACCTCCGCTGTGACCTGTTGTTATTTATTTAGTTGCTTCCACAAGAGGTGAATAGATTGTATGCAGTTCACCGTCTGCTGTTCTGTACTGAACATAAGCCTTTGCAACCCAGGTCTGACCTGCGGGAACATTAGTCTTTGTCCAGGAAAAGGAATTTATGGGTTTGATGTTTGCACCTGAGGGGCCTCGGTCATACATATTTGCAAGACCTGAGCCTACTGTGAATTTAGACTCATCATAGAAGTCCTTATTGATTGCAAGGATACCTGCATCAACGAAGGTGATACCAAGCTCCTCCTCAGGCACATACCAGCTGAAGTAAAACACATTGGACGAACCCAGTAAAGTTGTATCAATCGTATCCACACTTACAAGAATCTGATAATCTATATCTTCATCCTCATCTGCAAACACTGCTGTCAGAGATATATCTGCAGAAGGATAGAATTTATATGTTGTTTCATAACTTCTTACCTTACCTGTACCGTCTACCCAATATGCAAACTTCTGACCTGCAGGTGCAGTATCAGCCACAACTGTTACTGAGTAGTTTGCATCGTAGATACCAGTACCTGAACCGCCGTTAACTGTTACATTAACCTTGATAATCTGCTTTGTCCAGGTTGCAAGAACTGTTACATCCTCACCATTCGCTACCGCCTGTGCAATCTCTTCTGCTGTCATATTCCAGCCTGCAAAGTCAAAACCTACCTGCGTCACATCGTCAGGCATTGTGATTTCGTCTCCTGCAGCATAATACTGCATATCAATAATCTGTCCCAGACCGCCTGCAGCCTTATCATTCTTGAAGATTACTGTCTGTACACCTGTAATAACAGATACATAAACTGCCTTGTAAAAATCGTTACCTGTTGTTATGAAGGTGTAACTGTAATCTGTGGTGAGAATCTGTCCGTTATCGGGATTTATCCATCCTATAAACTCCCTGTCAGGCACAATGTTTGCAGTAACAGTTGTTACTGCGCCAATGGGAGCTTTTGAATTTACATAAGATGTACCCTGAGGACGAGGTGCGCTGCCGTTTACAGAAATCGTAAATCCTGTGCCGCCTGTCACATTTATCTTAAGAGTACCGATGGTTTTCTCATACAATGCTCTGAGGGTAACATCTTCTGTCACATTCTCATAACTGCCGTTCCAACCTGTGAACTTATATCCGCTGATTACAGGCACCTCAGGAGGTGTGGCAGACTTGCCAACTTCTACAACCTGCGTACTGATTTCCTTGCCGTTTACATCAAGGAACACAACCTTGTATTCCAGTCCCTTAACACTTGTAGTAAGGGTATCTTTCTGAATATCAAGTGTAAATGTTACCTCGGATTTTCTTTCTAGAGTAAGTGTTGCATTGAACTGAGGCCACTCCATAGAGAAGTCCTCGTTTGCTGCCTTGAACTCATAGTCCCCTGCCTCAAGCACAAGAGTTGTGCTGAAGGTGCCATCCTCATTCTCTGTCATAACATTGTCTGTTCCCCAGTTGTTGAAGGAACCCCTCAGATAGCAGATATCTGGAACATAATAAACCTGCAGGTAGTTTGTCATTTTGTTATATACAAAGGTATATGTACCGCCTGATGCCTCAAGTACGCAGTTATCAGCTCCGTCATATACGAAAAGTATGCCTTCTTCTGCTGTATTTACAGTTGTATTCTTGATTGTGCCTGTGTGTCCGTACCAGGAGTTACCGCCCAGAATCTTGAACTGATAGGAGCCTTTTGTAAGTTCCATTGTAAGGGATACTGTGTTCTCGTCTACTGTCTGCATATTGGGGGTTGCGTTCCAGTTGTTGAATGTACCAACCAAAGCAACTGTAGACATTGAGCCTTCCTGTGACGCGGTACCGCCTGTAATCATAGAACCTGTAATCTGTATTTCATTGATAAGCACAAGTTCACCTGCTGAAGCAGAGATTGCAAACTTGATATATCTTGCATAAACAGGGTTACTACTTGCATCAAGACCTGCCCAGTAGGGAGCAGTCTGTCCGCTTGTGGGAGAAATTGTGGGGCTTAAGTATTCATAGGCCACACCGTCCATTGAGTAGTATACATTGATATAGTCAAAGGCAGTTGCACCAACATTATTTGTACCCATAAAGGTGTGGATATTGATGCCTGTCACCTCTGCAACACCCTGTAAATCGATTGTAGCAATAGCACGGTTGCTGTTATTGGGATTAATGTTACCCGTGGCGGGATCCCCTGAATTGTAGAACCCAAACCAGGAAGAATCATTAATACCCGGTGTAAACAGAGATGTTGCCTTGCCGTCTGTAAGGGATGCTGTATAAGGTGAGCCGGCATATGCAGGAGATACAAACTCCTTGCCCAGCGCCACATTCTCACCTGCAGAAGTGTTTACAGTACCCAGCACCTGAACCTCGTTGAGAAGTGTCCATGTGTACTGGCAATCCACATCAATTCTCAGGTATCTTGCAACTGTGTTGTTGCCTGTGTAGGTTGCCCAGCAAGTACCGATTGCACACTCACCAAGCATAAGGTCGCCCAGTTCATAGAAGTTCACATTATCTACTGATGCGTATACCTTTGCGCCTTTGGGAGCACCAACTGTCCCGCCGTTTATTGTGTCAGAGCCGTTACCTGCGTAGAAATGAGCCAGAACTGTGCTTATATTGTATCGTTTGCCCAGGTCCAGATTTACAATACCCACCCCTGATGTTGTGTTGGCGTTACTACTGTTGTCATTAAGAAAACCGAACCACTCGCCATCAAGGTCTGTGTCAGCAATTCCGTCTGTAAGTGATGCGTCAAAATCCGTATTGGCAGGAGCAGGTGCCGTAACTGTAGTGGTTGTGATTTTCTCAGGAGCAGGAACAACTGCCGCCGCACCCTCAGAAAAAGAGATATTTGCAGAAACAGAAACTGCTGTGCTGTAAGACTGGGGACTGATACCTGAGAAGGTAATTTTGTCGCCAACCTTTGCATTGTTCATCATATTCCAGTTATAGATACTTGCCACATTTGTTGTATCGTAGTGAGCCGCAAAGAGAATCTCATCGGACTCAAGCTCTACAAACTCACCCTCTTTGCCGCTCCCTGAGAATTTCTCTGTAACAACCCAGGAGTTCTGAGCATTGTCCCACTTTGAACGCAGATTAAGAGTAAGGTGGATGTTTGCGTTTGCACTTGTCAGAAGTCCGCCATTAAAAGCAGAAGTAAAGAGTACTGCACCACCGGGTGTTACTGCCTCGTTTCTGCCGTACATAGCAACAGAATCCTTGGGCATAAACTTGGCAAAAGCAGCAGGTTTAACATCTGTACCTGCATCAAGGGCAGTTGCACCTGAAAGTCTGACTCTGTCACCAACATTGAGGCTTTTCAGCAAAGCATAGTTTCTTCCGCTGCCTGCAACAGCACCTGAGGTCACTCCGTTTTCCCAATCGTGTGCCGCAATAAGGAACTCGTCACTTTCAAGCTGGATAGAAGGAGTTGCTGTGCCGATACCCTCAGACACAGACTTAACAATATTCATTCCCTGACTTGCGTCCCATTTAAACACAACATTTACTGTGTATGCAATGTTTGCGTTGCTTACAGTAATAAGTCCCCCGTTCCATGTGGGAGAATAAAGCACACAGTCACCTGATGTAATCTTTCGGTTTCTACCCTTTATCTCAATGCCTTCGTTGTTATATGCAATAGTATTAGAGCCTGTTGCATCTAAAAGTGCTGTAAGTGTTGCCTCGGCTGCATTTACAACATCCTCCGTAGCAGAGTCATCCGCAAGTACTCTGAGAGCGTTATCGTAGGCTTCTCTGATTTTAGTGATATTTGCTTCTATATAATTTCTGTGAGAAATGGTCTGCGCCCTGTTAACAGCCGCCTGAAGCTCATCTTTTACATCATCAACCTCGTAGTTATTGAAGCCGTAAGCCTTGACGATAGAAGGATAGTCCTTGTAGCAGATATCTGCATCGTAGGGGCCGTACTTAACGCCGTTGTATGTAAAGTAGTGTTTGTCTGTCCATTGATACATACCATACTGTGTGCTGTATGTTGTGCCGTACTTATCGTAACCTGCATCGTAGGTGCCGTCACCTGCATAGTGAGCCACCCAACCCTCGTAGGTTGTGGGCAGAGAAGAAGATGTAATCCAGCTCTGAGTAATCCAGCTTTTCATACTGTAAAGTCCCATAAGGTAGCCTTCTTCTACAAAAGCATCAATAAAGGTGTTGATAATATTAAGAGCTGTTGCAGTAGGCAGGTCAGCCTGTGCATCATCCTCATAGTCAAAGTAGAAAGGATACTCAAACTTCTTATCTCCAAGCCACTGTTTACACTTTGCTATATCCTCATTAACTGCATCCACAGTAGTTGCATAGGAATAAAAATATGCTCCAACATCAAGCCCTGCTGCCTTTGCTCCGACATAGAATTCCTCAAAGCAAGGGTCAACTGCGGTCATCTTTGAGGTGCCAAGCCGCAGAATTATGTACTCGTAGCCCATAGCCGCAATAGCATTGAAGTTTACCGCATCCTTCTGCCAGGAGGAAAGGTCAAGGCCTTTGCAGTAAATCTTGCCGTCACCCTTGAATCCGCCCTTATATCCTCTGTCATAACCGTTCTGAGCCGTTGTGGCAGATGCTGGAACAAAGCATAAGGTCAGGCAGGAAACAAACACCATAACCGCCAATATCACCGAGATTGTTTTAGTAAAGAAATTTTTCAATAAAATCCTCTCCCCTGAGCGAATTTATACATAGAAAGAATTACACAGTATATTCATAGTCATTTTACCATACATTCTCAGAGACCAAAAGAATAAATCTTAAATTTCTACACCTTCACCTTAAAATCAGCATAAGTGCCAATCTGAGCGATTATTTATTAATCATCTTGCCGAAAAACCATTTATTATGCTAAATTTTCTTGCAAGATTTTCTTTCAGGTGTTAAACTCAATGTAGTTGTAAAGGAGTGTGGTTTATGGGATTTCTCACAAACAGCAGAAGATTCAATATTTTCTCTAATATCGCACAGGTTATTCTGATTGTACTCATCTTTCCGCTTATAGCCTGGTTATTCAATCCCTCTGATCTTAATAATTTTATAAGTTCTATTCCCATATTTGAAATATGGTACGATATCCTGATAAAATCACAGGCAATATCTGCAGACAATGTTCTGACAGTATTCATCAATTCTTTTTTTGAAGCCATAATCATGGCTCTGTGTATCCGTATTTTTAAAGCACTCCACGACTTTTTCAATCTAAACGGAACATACATCCTTGCAACCTTTGCAGGAGTAATGGTTGCCGTCCTTTTGTTCAAGGCACTATCCGTTACAGGTGCAATACAGTTTATCCTGTACCTTGTAATCTGTGTGGTCGGCATCTCGTTTATGTTCAAAGCCGCCTTTGGCTCATCAACACTCCTGAATGTACCCGACCTGCTCAAACTTCTTATCGAAAGCGTTCTTGCGGTAATTGTATGTTGCTATACAACCGCCCTTATTATGACTCGAAACGGTGAACTTTCCATAGGCAAGTTCATTACAATATCTCTGATAACCGCTCTATCAGCCTTCCTCACCTGGCTTGTAACAAGAGAAAGAAGAGCAACCCAATAAACAAAAACCTCTGTACACCCGAAAAAGGTATACAGAGGTTTAGTTTATTTAATATGAACTTGAAAACGCTGTTTAATCAGCAAACTCTACTGACTTTGCCCAATCCATAATCAGGGGCTCAGCTTCGCTTACATATTCTTCGGGGGTTGCAAACTGTATAAGCCAGAAAGCATCCTGAGATTTGTATGCGTAAGAAAAATATTCATAGGTAGTCTTTGTATCAGGGTTGTAATAATCGTAGTTAAAATATGTAAGGTCGCCAAACTTCTTAACCTGTGTATCTTTTAACTCATTTACCTCAACAACAATACCTGCATATTCTTCTACGGTGTAATCTCCGAACCCCTCTAAAAGGGAGAAGTCTTCTTTTGTAACAAGTACCGCTACATTCTCTGAATCGTATGCAGCAAGGTAACCCTCCGCCTGAACTTCTCTGAAGTCATCCGTAAGAGTTATGCTCATATTCTCTTTTGTGAAAGTTTCAGGCTCAGCAGGTGAATCGGATACAATACCCCAACCCACAAAGATGCCGATAATAACACCTACAATACAGGCAACAATCAGCACAACAAGCCCTTTGCGTGTACCTTTTTTACGATTCTCCTCTACACCCTCGCTGTTGTTATTATCAAAGCGGAATGCGTTACCACTTGCAGGATTGTACTGGTTCTGACCTGTAAGCAAGAGGTCATAATCTCCTGCAGGAATATCAAAGTAATCGTTGCAGTAATCCTTGCTCAGTTTATCAAAGATAGCATAAACTCTTGTTTCTTCATTGCCGATAACAAAAGTTTTCTCTTCTCCGTTTTTCAGATCACCGATTTTGCGGCAGGGTACACCGTTTATAGTCAAATCCCCTGAAACTCTGTCCTCAATGTAGATTTTCAGTTTTCCAAGACAGCCCACAAAACTTTTCTTTCTTCTGATTGTAAGATTCCTCATAATCTCAACCTCCTGTCTACTATATTAGCACACCAAACATCAAAAAGCAACAAAATTATCCCGTAGGCTGTGATAAGTCTGTGGGATAATTTATTGTTATTTTATTGAAAACTCTTTATATATTCAGGCTCCTGCTCTATTGCTTTCATAAGGTCATCCATATTTTCAAACAGGGACTTACGGCAGTCCTTGTGATAGGGCACCCATTGTGCCGGGAGAGCCCCCTCTATATCACAGATATAGTTCCATTCATCATCCTCTAGACGCTCTATAACCTCCAGCGCATAAATATACATTCCCCGATGCTCTGAGATTACATATCTTTTTGTAGAGTCTCTTGAATACAAAACTTTTTTTACTTTACCCTCTCTGCCGTCAAGCTCCCTGTCATACATCATAGACACCAGCTCACTCCAGAGGATATAATTGTTATCATTCATAAATTTCATTTTTCTCACCAATTTTCAACATTGCAACCATTGTTTATTTTAGTTGTCAGGGGATATACAACCAAGGTCTTCGATTTGGATAATTGCAACATTGATTATATCAAGAAATATATATTAATTCAATATCACAAAACAGAACATCATTTTAAAACCCTGCTGTTTTTTGTCTTAATGTTCTATCATAACATAGTTACACCCTTTACAACACATCCATCAGGTGATATACTCAACACAGCATAATTTATAAATAAGGGGGCTTTAGTATGAACTATGATTTTGGGAGTATGCTTTTTATAATTATTCTAGACCTTGCAGTCTGCCTTTTTCTTTACTTCCTTGGCAGAAGGATTTATAACTTCTTAGACAACGGTATCAGCAGACTGGGCAATACTATGATTCTGTGGGACCTTGCTCTGTTCGGCAGAAACTATTTTCTCAGACTTCTGGAAAAAAAGCAGAAGCACATAGACAAAGCAAGAGATAAAAAGAAAACTCTGATTTATATACTCTTAACCCGCCCTCAATATGCATTTGGAGTCCTGTGTTGCATTTACGCAGCAATTGTTATTTTTACAGCAGACAATCCATCAGCACAGTTTTTACAGATGGCAGAGGTGACATTTGCAGGAGCTTTTTTGGATTTTATGGATTTGACGTCAGGCTCAAACTCCGATATATCCGGAACAACTTTCATCCTTGCTATGGTGGGCAACTACATAGCCAACTGGCTTTTTATCCGCCGTTTCAGACAAGACGAAGATACTAAAACGATTAACTTACTTATCCGTATACTTCTGAATATCTTAGAGATTGTCCTCTTTGCAGGTACAACCCTCTTTATATCAGATATTCTCAGCACAAAGCCTGTTGTAAACTTTGCGGATTTTATTATTTCAGGCGATATGGTAACCACACTCTTTTCTTTTATTCTTTTTGCTCTTGTTTTTGTCTCTTTGCTGTATCCCATAGGCAAAATGCTTCTTACTTGGCTCAAGGATATGCTTGACTCTTTTGCAGTATTGGGTACCCTTTTCCTGGTGGGTTTCCTTATTGGCTGTATTGGATACGGAAAGTCCATCGACAATGATCTTCTCTTTATACTCTGCATTCTTTTATGTCAGAAACTTGTGGAATGGCTCTTTTACGGAAACGCTATTCGCAATCTGTTCCGCAGAAAGCCTGAACCTATAGGAAACTATAATAAAACTAACAACCGAGTTCCCGATGAAAATGACATCATACCACGCAAATATATACGCAAACGTTACAAAGATAACAGTCTTACTTGCCCTGAATACTATAATATATCCCCCTAAAAATAGCCGAAGATAACTCCGGCTGTTTTTATTGAACTTCCTGTGACTACGGCATTGTTGCAGGTGAGGGTATAGTTCTGACTATACCCGAATGCATTATGGTCAAGAAACTTGCAGAGAGGGTGTACTTGGGCTTATCAGCGTTGTAATTAAACACCCCGAATACACAATATTAAGATAAAAAACAAAGGAGAATTATTATGAACGAACTTAAATATATAACACTCAGAGAAAAACCTGAAATCGAAAAGAAAGCAGCAAAATGGTTCAATAGCAAGTGGTGTGTACCCGAAGAAGCATACCTTGAGTGTATGGATGCATATCTCAACAAAGAAACCGAGTACGGCTGGTATCTCTGCCTTGACGGCGAAAATATTGTAGGCGGTCTGGGTGTTATTGAAAACGACTTCCACGACAGAAAGGATTTATCACCCAATGTGTGTGCTGTATACACCGAAGAATCACACCGCAAACAGGGTATCGCAGGTGCACTTCTGAACATGGCAGTTGAAGATATGAGGGCAAAAGGCATCTCCCCTGTTTATCTTGTAACAGACCACACAGGCTTCTACGAGCGATATGGCTGGGAATTCCTCTGTATGGTACAGGGTGACGGCGAACCTGACATGACAAGAATGTATATCCACAGATAAAAGAAGCCGTCCACAAGCGTTTTTCCTCATACTGCAGGAAATAGTAATTGTTACCGTTTCAAATTTCTGATATATTAATTTATGATAAGATAATAAACCAATAAGGAAAGCGGGTGTACAAATGAACAATAACTCTCAAAGAAGAGCTTGTCTTATCGGACTTGGATTAATAACCGAACACTATCTGACAGGTCTGAGCAAATCGGAATTTCTCCGTGTATGTGCAGTTTCAGATCTGAATGAAAATGCCGCAGGCCGTAAGCATTACAGCACTCTCCCCTTTTATTCCGACTATAAAGTAATGCTGTCTGAGCAGGATCCCGATTATGTAATCATATCCACACCACCTCAGACTCATTATCAGATTGCGTCCTACTGTCTGAGCAATAACATCAACATAATAATAGAAAAACCCGTTACACTCTGTATGGAGGATTTCAACGCTCTTCAAGTATTGGCAAAAAACAACAATCTTGTTTTCAGAACCCTGTTTCATTGGCACGGCGGAATCGAAACCCGCGCTTTCACCCAGGATTACAATGCCTCTCAAATCAAAGAAATCAAAGTAAATGTCTTTGACCCTTACTGTACTGATGGAATTATAAAACCCGACCGCAGACCTCTTATGGGAGCGTGGATAGACAGCGGTGTCAATATTCTGTCTATGATAAGGCTGTGGCTTCCCTTCGATTCCTTGGAGGTTATAAGTGTCTGTTCAGACCGTTGCAAGGAAACAGGTCTGCCTGTATTTGTAAACGCAAAACTGATAATTGACAAGATTCCCGTAGAGATTACTATTGATTGGTGCAAAGGTATAAACCAAAAGGAGAGTTACATCACACTTGGTGAAAAAACACTCTATATTAATCACTCTGCCCAAACCATACAAACCGACCAAGGCTCTGTTGATTATTCCCGTATACCTCGTCTTGATGAGCATTACAATTACCTTTTCACCAATATGGACCAAAACTCAAACGCAGATTTTTCCCACAGTGTACACAAGGCACTTTTTGAGGTGGACAACAAATTATGAGAAAACTATTGAACAAAGCCGTTATTTTCTTTAAAAAAGAGCATGTTACAAAGTACATAATAGAAATCTCTGCATTTCTGATTGGCTTCTCTTTGTTGGTACATCTGGCAGTGAATGATGTTGTCAGCAATGTTTTCGGTACAATTGTTGGTTTTATGATTTCTTCCATGTTCCTTTATTTATGTAAAATCATAATCGGACTTCTGGAAGACACCATGAAAATCAATTACAACACCGAAGAGTTGTTACAAATCTATCATGGTTGTCCCGAATACAGAAAAAGCCTTGAATCCTGCGGAACAAAGGTTGAGTTTGCCTATGCTGACTTACTGATAAACAATGATTACAGTTTTTCTGTGGTAGATAATCCCACCGATTATTTTGAACTGGATGAGTTCATCCACAGCAACTATACACATCTGTTCTCAGCTCACTCAAATTCTGCAAAAAAGAACTTTGACACCATAAGGCTTGACAGATTCGACTCTGACACAAAGACCTTCTACCTGTCTAGAAGTACATACTTCAACCATCTGGTAACAAACAGAGCCGTAGACTTCAATCTTTTTGAGGATGTTACCCTGAGAAACATATTTGAATACGGACCTCGGCTTTCACCTCTGGAAATGTCTAAGATGTCCAATCATATAGGAATAAACGGACTTGTATTTCTCAGTGACGGAAGGCTTCTTATTCCCCGCCGTAAAACAAGTTCTACCATATCAAAGAACAAGATAACATCATCTATCGCTGTTATGCTGAATTTTCCAAACGAATTCAGTCATAACCCTAAAGATGCCCAAATCACAACCGACTATCTCTTAAGAGGAAATATTATCAAGAACCTCTCTGACAGAGTAAAGCTCCCCAAAGATGCCATTGACGAGGCACAGACAGAGATTGTATTCCTGGGATTCGGTCAGAATATCTATGAGGGCGGCAAACCGCAGTTTTACTTTATGGTAAAGCTCAACAACATCGATACCGCCACATATTTCAGAAAAAGAAAAGAATATATCGATGAGCAGAAACGAGCAGGCAAAAAAGATTTTATAGATGTTGACAAGTGTATGTATGTAGCCGATTACAACAGCTTCAAGTATGTAAAAGGCCATGTAAAATTCACCACCTATGATGAACACAACAAACCCTCTAGGTCTACCGCAGGGTATGAGATGTCCTACTTATGTAACCTGTGGCATTACGAAAAACACAAGTCTTCTGCTATACATCCAAGCAAAAAATAAAACAAATCAAAGAAGCGTTGCAAAATGAGGATTAACATCAATCACATCCTCAGACTGCAACGCTTTTTGTATAGTTAGAAAGCAGGTTCCACCAACTCAAACAAACACAAACCTACCCATATATATTCATTCAGAATCCGGCTTCTGCCCATTGTGAGCATTCCATTTACATTCCGTAACTTCCATATCTGTAAATGTTGCCTTGAATGATGAATCCTCAGGGCTGCAGGCATAAACGCCAAAACGAATTATACCGCCTCCATTCCACATATGGCACATACGCATCTGTTTGAACACAACACCATCCTCTGAGCACTCAAGGCAATAATCATCCTCGCGTCTGCTGAGCCTATACCACATTGACCTGATATCCGCATCAATTTCTGTTGTTGCCCAATCAGAATAACCATTGTTTGTCACAACACTGCCAAGGTGCTGGAATCGGCGATTCTCATATTCAATGGAGCATTTAAGCCAGTTCTCACTGTCCAGATACATTACAATTCCGCACTGGTCAAACCTGTGTTTACTCTCAAACTCAGTCCTGACAGCAAATGAAAAATACTTATCCTCCGTCTCCATCTGCAGCACAGGAGCGTTATCATTTCTGAAATGATAATATGTCCTTTGCCACAAATCCGTATGAGGACTTGTCACGATTTCAATTCTGTCAGCAGATATTTTATATTCGGAAGGCTCTCTTGTCCATTGCAGTTTGGTCACATCAAAATCCATTGCAATCCCCCATCAGATTTTTAAAATTATCAAACTGATTATATCATACAGTTTCAAATTTTACCACCCGATATTATACGACATTTATTGTGTTCGCCTTCAAGAATGGGAGTGAGGCGGAGGTGTAAAAGATATTAAGTTTATATTGATATCATTTTATTTGTTGTGATATAATCAACTCGATAAACTTGAATTTGTGGAGGCAAACTATATATGGATATTTGGGAAAGAATGTATGAAAAAGCAAAGGAACAGTATCATCCTGAAGAAGTATCACCATTTGTCTATGCACATAATGTTGTTTGTGCTTTGGAAGCGGAGAATGGAGAAATATACGTGGGATTTTGTGTTGAGAGTTGCAGCGGAGTACTTAATCTATGTGCGGAGCGAGTAGCTGCATTGAATATGTATGTAAATAGTGGACAAACAAAGATAAAACGTTTGATTGCATTTCGTGATAGTGCTCCGAATGGCGGAGGTAGTGGTATGCCATGTGGAGCTTGTCGTGAATTTTTGTATCAACTTAATGAAGAAAACGAGAACATAGAAATTATGTATGATTTTGAAAAAAGAGAGATAATCACATTAAAAGAACTGATGCCAAATTGGTGGGGGAAAGAACGGTATGCCGAAGCTAAAATAGACTGATAGTTTTTAGTTGACGGAGCTACAAATTCCAATTTGTCGAGCTGAAACAAAAATTCAGTCATTTAACGATTACCTTATAATTTAACGATAGGTTTATTGTTTTTACCGGCTTAATTGCAAAACTTCATATTTTTACACAGCAAAAAAGCGTTGCGGATGAGAGGAGATACAAAAATACTCCTTCAAACTGCAACGCTTGTTTGTATATTCAACTTAAGATAGTATCCGTTAAAAGCATTAAACAAAAGCCAATTAGCAAGGCATACGTAGAAGCTCTCTCGTTGCCATGAGCATGAGTTTCGGGTATCATTTCATC
>SVPX01000084.1 GCA_015065665.1 Oscillospiraceae bacterium
GTCTGGGCCGTGTCTCAGTCCCAATGTGGCCGTTCAACCTCTCAGTCCGGCTACCGATCGTCGGCTTGGTGAGCCGTTACCTCACCAACTACCTAATCGGACGCGAGCCCATCTTCGAGCGATAAATCTTTGATATCAGTGTCATGCGGCACCGATATGTTATGCGGTATTAGCGTTCTTTTCAGAACGTTATTCCCCTCTCGAAGGCAGGTTGCTCACGCGTTACTCACCCGTCCGCCACTAAGTAAAACAAGAAAATCCTGCCGAAGCTATCAATTCAGCGTCTTACTCCGTTCGACTTGCATGTGTTAGGCACGCCGCCAGCGTTCGTCCTGAGCCAGGATCAAACTCTCTAAAATCTGTATCATAACGCCGAAACGTTAAAATCAATTTCAGAGCTTTTGTGTCTGCTCATTTAAAACACTTGCGTGTTTACTTGATGTTTGTTGTGTCATCTTCACTGTAACTTTTTGAGTACTAATCTCAAATAAATTACGGGTTCCAAATTAATCTTGTTGTTCAATTTTCAATGTCCTTTGTTCCGTCAATTTGAACAATTTAACAGGCTCATCTTTGTCGATTTCGCTGTGTTTTTGTTGTTCTCTCTTGCGGAACGTGTTTTATTATATATCAAGCGAACGGAAAAGTCAACCCTTTTTTTCAAAATTTTTTAAAAATTTTTGAAATATTTTTAATCACCAAATAGTAGTATGTTACCCCCATTTCATACACTATATATTGACCGGAAAACCCTATATATATTATTAATAGTATAGGGCGTATTGATTTATTGCAATAGACCCTGTATAATATTTACAGGTTAAGTTTGTAAAACCTTTACCTTATACTATTATATATAGGAGTTGATATTATGAATCAACAGTACTTATTGAATCCCGAAGCCCCTGTTGTTACAAGAAACCGTAACTACATAAAAGAGTTCCTGGCAAAACCTTATCTTCTTATAGCAGGTATTCTTATCATTGCATCTACAGTACTTTCCTCCGTAGTATCAATAGTACAAACTGCTGCTATGATCCCTTTTTTTGAAAAGTTCAACGAGTTTGCAAACCAAATGAGCAATGGTGACGTCAGTTTCTCTGTATCAGGTAACATTTCTCTGGGAAACATTGCAAGTATACTTCTAATTGTTTCTCTTATCGCTATGTATGTTGCCTCCAGAAAACAAGAGAAACCCGATGCTCCCAAGGGTGCAGTTACAGCCTTTCACATCTGGGCTGTTCTTTCTATGATTGGCGACTTCATTACTGCCGGTCTGTTTCTGTTATGTCCTCTGCTCTTCGGCCTTATTTTCACGCTCATTGCAAAGGCTGACACTTCTGCCTTTGGGGTTGCACCCATAGACATACCCGGCAGAGTTATTTTTGTGACTATTGCAATTTGCTCTATAATCTTTATCGCTTATGCTGTGCTATATATTATAAAAGGTATAAGCGGATTCAGATTCGGTTCTTCCCTTAAGAACAGTATCAGCACACCGGAACTTTCTGCAAAAGGCTGCAAAGCTTTTGCAGTTACAAGCATCATCAACTGCGTTTTTGTAGCTTTCTGTTCTATTATCTCTTCTCTTGCTACCCTTGCTTTACCTTCAATAGAGTCTCCTGCATCCGACTTTGATCTGATGTTTGAAGCATACAAGGCAATTCCTATGGACGTTATTGCTGTATGCACTGTAATCAGTACTATTCTCTCCCTTGTTACTCCTGTGTGTCTGGCAATCTTTGCCCTCAGATACAAGAAGCATATTGAGAACGCAGGCGAAAACGGTTGCAATCTGCCCGCACCTGCTCCTTTTGTTCCTGTTCAGACACCTCAGGCTGCATACGCATCAAACACACCTGCACCCCAGCAGACAGCACCTGCACAACCTGCAACTGACACAGACAACGAGAACCCCTATGCAGAGGCATTTACCACACCCGAACCTGCAGACCCTGCTTCTGTACAAGTACCTGCTCAGGAGAACACACCTCCTGCTCCCAAATTCTGCAATATGTGCGGACACCCTGTTAAACCCGAGCAGAATTTCTGTAATGGTTGCGGACACAAACTCAGATAAACAAAACCACACATAAAGAAAACCTCTGAAGCAAAACTTCAGAGGTTTTTACTTTATTAAGTTAACCTTGCTCTATACATTATATATAGTATAGAAAATTATGCATAGAAGCCTTTGAACGCTTCTGTTACCAGAGCCTCTCGCTCTGCGTTCTCTTCGGAATCGTTATAAATCATCAGATATTTGCCGTTATCAGAGAGGACTGCGTCAACAGTACCCTCATCAAGATCCTCGGCTACTGTAATCTTACCCTCAGATTTTGCCTGTTTATAGAACTTGCTGTTTGTATCTGTGTAGCTGTAAAGTTCAAGAACGATTGTTGAAGAGCCGTAGATATATGTGAACTTGTAGCCTTCATCAGCACCGATAATATCAGCTTTCATAACAACGGGGTCTTTAATCTCGTCACCTGTTGCGTCATCGGGAAGTGCATAAACATAACCCATATCAGCAAAGTAGTTGCAAAGACCATCAAGAGAATCAGCAT
Source organism: Oscillospiraceae bacterium (assembly GCA_015065665.1). Taxonomy (GTDB): domain Bacteria; phylum Bacillota; class Clostridia; order Oscillospirales; family Acutalibacteraceae; genus Ruminococcoides. The sequence goes on from SVPX01000084.1 coordinate 2,568, forward strand.
AATCGGTATACTTTATGGATTCGGGATTTGTGGGGTCTGTAACCTCCTGAATTTTGGGGCCTTTTGAGTTAGGCATACAAGCACAAAGAGAAAGTACAAGCATCACAGCAAGTACAAGAGCAATAATCTTTTTCATAATATTACCTCCATCAGTATTTATGGTTAATAACATTTCTTTGTATTTGTTTATAATATCATATTTCTTTTTTGAAATCAATAGTGTATAATCAGTTTCAGGAGTGATTGATATGCAAAAACACTGCGGACTTATGCGTGCCGCCATTGATAAATATAATATGATAGAAGAGGGAGACCGTATTGCGGTAGGAGTATCAGGGGGCAAAGACAGCCTTGCTCTGCTCTGGGGACTTGCAACCTTACGCAGATATTATCCCAAAAAGTTTGAAATAGTTGCTCTGACCGCAGACCCGGGGTTCAACTCTGAAGAAACCGATTATTCTCTCATTGAGAATTACTGCAAGGAAAATAACATTACATATATAATAAGAAGAACACAACTGGCAAAGGTGGTTTTTGAAGATAAAAAAACCGCAAGTCCCTGTGCCCTGTGTGCCAAAATGCGCAGAGGAATCCTCCATGATATGGCAAAGGAACAGGGATGTAACAAACTGGCGCTGGGACACCACTCTGATGATGCCGCTGAAACAATGCTGATGAATCTTTTCTGCTCAGGAAGCGTAGGTTGCTTCAGCCCTGTGACCTATCTTGATATAAAGGACATCACAGTAATCAGACCTATGATATTCTGTGACGAAAGTAAAATAACCGCACTCAGCGAAAAATACAACTTCCCCGTTGTCAAAAGCAAATGTCCCATGGACAAAAACACCGAGAGAGAAAAGACAGGCAACCTATTAAAGGAATTGTCGCAGCGTTACCCCGACCTGAAGGCGAAAATCCTGGGGGCATTGGAAAGAGGAAGTATCAGCGGATGGTAAAACAAAGGAGATGTTTTCATAACATCTCCTTTTCTATTTATATAGAGAATATATACACTATACTTTTAACATATACTTATCTATATATTCTATGTATGGTTTCTTTATCATTTCAACCTCGTGAGCTTTATACCATTCGTACTCTTCCTTCAAGCCTTGTAACAAAGGTTTTGTGTCGGGCAGAAATTCACGCATCCTTGAAACATCAAGACTATACTCATAATCGTAAAAGCAAAAGTAACTGCGTACAGGGTGTGAGTCATCTGCGGATAAAAGCACAGGCTTTTTACCTGCAACCTCGTAACACAGCTTCACCCATTCCTTGATAGTAATCGTTTCTCCGTTGCCCAGATTATATATATTTTCCTTAGGTTTCTTTTCTATTAATATATCCATAAACCGACACAAATCTTCCACATCAAAAAACTGGAGTGTCATTCTGCCTTCCTTTGGAATCACAAATGGTCTGTCTTTGTCTGCACAATCAAACACAAAGGGCTCACGATAGAGATTCTGCATTCTGCCGTACAGATAAGGGGGTCTGAGTATATAAGCGTGGGGTACTCTTTCAAGTAGTTCCTTCTCCGCCTTGATTTTGTTTGTTCCGTAATCGCTCCATATTGCGTTAGGTCCTGTTTTGTCCGTTTCTTTGCAGGGGAAGGTTGTGTTCTCGGGATACACCGCACTTGAACTGACAAGTATATACTCTCCGAAGTTATCAAGGGCATCAAGGATACCTCTCACATCTTCATCAGTATACGCAGTTACATCAAGCACAGCATCAAAGGAGTATCCTTTCAGTTCATCTGTCAGGTTTCTTCTGTCTCCTTTTATATGGATAACACCCTCACTCTGCTTTTTGCTACCTCGATTCAGCACATATACCTTGTCACCCTTTGATACAAAGTACTCTGCCACATATCGGCTGACAAAATTTGTACCGCCTGTCACCAGAATATTCCTCATAAAAACCTCCTTGAAAATAAAAACGGCACACACCTTTTTACAGATGTATGCCGTAGTATTAACTCAGTACATATACAGTTACATTGCGTCTGCCCCAGTTCATACACTGGTTGTAGGTAGGATAGAACACATCCACAAGCACAGAGCCGCTCATAAGTGCGCCGCCTGTGTCAACTGCAGTTGCGTAGCCGTAAACCATTCTTCCATCGGAAGATACAATGTAAAGCTTTGAACCATAGGGAATAACGTTGGGATTAACTGCAACACCGCCTAAATATACAGGAACACCTGTAGCAGTAATTGCACCCTCTGCCGCATAGTAAGCGGTAGAAGTACCTGTCAATTTCTTCACATAAGAAACTGTGTTGCCTGATACATCCTTGAATGTACCTGCCTTGTTGCTGACAGATGCACCGGATGATGAGGAAGAAGACGATGAATTGCTCTGAGTCTTGGGTACGCCTGTACCGATAAGTTTTATCTGGTCAACAGGCTCCCTTGTAACTTCTTCTCTGATAACAACAGACTCTGCAAGTTCGCCATCAATATATTTATTGTTGCAGGTGACTGTACGCTCACCCTCGATACCATACTGTTTGATTTTTGATGTGCCTGTAAGCATACTGCTTGTATTCTCGGACACATAACCATAGTCGATAGTCTCGGTCTTTGTTTCTTCCTTGTACTCAACCTTTCTGACTACAACTTCTATACCATCATAGATTACATCAGTAAGAGCAGGATAAACCTCGTCATCCTCATCAACTGTAACCCCAAGATCAGAAATCAGGTCGGCAACTGTACCTGAAGACACATTGTAAACCTCTGTTTCCCCTCCTATTGTAACAGTTGCGGAGCAATTTGAGGTAACTTTAATCTCCATCATAGGAGTAAGAGGTGTATTGACAGGAGGAACAATCTCCTCTGCTCCTGTCAGAGTGATACCTGCTTTTTTGATTGCATCTGCAACTGTACCCTCAGTACACTGTGCGGTTATCACCTGGCCGCGATAGTCAACCTTGACTTCAAAGGCTCTTATAATAGTAAGGGCGATACAGCCTTTTCCGTCTGTGCGAACCACCTTGTCGTTTTCGCTGACGATGATATCCGCCTCATCCAGAATTGTGTCTGTATATATGCCCGATATATCAAAGTTATTATCGCCTGCTGTGGTTGTCTGTGCCTGTACCGTAAGCGCCAGTATGCTGATAAGCAGAGCAACAAAGCATATAGAAATGTATCTGATAGTTTTTCTGTTCACGGCACATCACATCCTTTCTATTGCCACAAATCAGACCGCAAAACAGAGGACCATACTGTCCCTCATCCTACGATACTTGCATTATATTCAGATTTTCAACAGGTGTCAAATTATTTTAGACTCAGTTTTTGTGCAATCTGCACAAGAGTTTTCTCAAAAAGAAATTAAGAAGCAGGGTGTTATTTCTTCTGAAGAACAATAACCCATATAAAAACTGTACAAAAGCAACAGAAATCAATTGTTACAAAAATGTAATAAAAAATGACAGCAGTGTAACTGATTATTCCTGTTTTTTATCCGATTTTTGCCTGTGCAACTTTTTTATCATTGGCTTAACAATGGGCTTTTCAGGGTGCTTTTTCGACATATTTTTCTTTATTCACATTAAAACACAAGAGAAAAATTATGTGTTTTTTGCCCCTTGATTTGTTACATTTTTATCTGTTTCAGATGTTAAATGATAAAATAAAAATCCACCGGCTAAGCCGGTGGTATTTCAGATGCGCCTGAAAGGCTCTGTTATAAGCAGCGCCCCAAGGCGCATTTTTCGGTCTGACACTT
>SVPX01000085.1 GCA_015065665.1 Oscillospiraceae bacterium
AAAAGACTATTCCTTTTGGTGCAGGTCTTGCAGGCGGTAGTGCAGACGGTGCGGCAGTTATCGTAATCCTTAATCGTATGTATGATACTAAACTTAAAGAAGATGAGCTTTGCAAGATAGGCGAGAAGGTTGGCTCAGATATTCCTTTCTGTATTGTGGGCGGTACCCGCCGTGCAACAGATACAGGCACAACCCTCCACAAACTGCCTAAACTTCCCAAGTGTCAGGTGCTTATCTGTAAGCCCGAGGTTTCTATCTCTACAGCAAAAGCTTATGCTCTTGCTGATAGCCGTACAGGGGCAAGGTTTTCCTACACGGACCTTGCTGTTAAAGCTCTCTACAGCGGCAGTGTCCGCAATGTTTCCGACTTTCTCCACAACGATTTTGAGGAAGTTCTCTCCCTTGATATTATCAACAGCATCAAGTCCGTTATGCTCAGGTCAAAGGCTCTGGGCTCTGCAATGAGCGGTTCAGGTTCAGCAGTATTCGGACTCTTCCTTAACGATAAAAAAGCCAACAAATGCGCCGATATCCTCAGAGAAACATTCGAGGATGTCTTTGTTGTTGAGCCTTGTACAAGTGGCGCAGAAATCACAGATATTAAATTTGATGATTAAAAAGTAAAAACCTGCCAATAATCAGGGTATCAATAACTGATTAGGCGGGTTTTTTCTAATGAAACTATTTTTCAAATCTCTTTGTACAGGTCTTGCCGTAGCAATTCTCTTTACTCTTACGCCCTTTGAGGCAGAGTGCAGAGATATTTCAGACAAAGTTCTCCGTATCCATATCCTTGCTAATTCCGACAGCGAAGAAGACCAGATTCTTAAACTTAAAGTCCGGGATGCAATACTTAAAAAAAGTCAGGACCTTTTTATGTCAGCTGAGAATAAGGAAGATGCACTTTCTATTGCACAGGAGAATATAGATGACTTTGTAAGCCTTGCTCAGCAGATTGTGTATGATGAGGGCTACAACTATGCTGTTACAGGTGCAGTAAAAAAACTTAGTTTCAATACAAGATACTATGAGTCGGTAACAATGCCGGGTGGGGTATACGATGCTCTGCAAATCCGCATAGGAGAGGCAAAGGGCAAAAACTGGTGGTGTGTAATGTATCCGTCTGTGTGCCTTACTGCCGCAAGTGACCTTACTCCTCTTGAGGATGAACTATCCGATTCGCAGTTTACTATTGTTTCCCAGAGCGGAAAATACCGCTTCCGACTTAAATTTGTCGAGGTGTTCCAGAGTATACTTGACAGATTCTCGGAATGATGACCTGTTTATGGGACATCAGTTTTATTATAATGTTTATAACTTAAATTATATCAGGTGGTGCAGATATGCTCAGATTTGTTTTGGGTACTAGCAAAAGCGGTAAAACAGAATACCTCAGAAACCTGCTTGGTGCTATGGCAAAGTCAGGAGATAACAAACTCCTTATCATAGTCCCTGACCAGCAATCCTTTGAGACAGAAAAAGCCTTTCTTGAACTTTTAGGTCCCAACATTTCTATGAATGTGAAAGTCCTGGGCTTTTCCCGTCTGTGTGATTATGTTTTCGAGAATACAGGATATAACCATGGTGTACTTGCTGACGAAGCAACAAAATCCCTTTTGATGAGCATTGCCCTTGAAGATACAAAGGACGCAATGAAAATATACGGAGATAAGGCGGATTCTCCACAGCTTATCTCTATGATGCTTTCTATCCGTCAGGAGTTTGTCCGCAACAGGGTAACAACCGATTTGCTTCGTCAGATGACAACAAGTAATCAAGTACTTTCCCATAAACTCCACGATGTTACTCTTGTGCTTTCTGCTTACGATGCACTTGTTTCAAACTCTTTCGAAGACCCCGATGGTGAACTTTCAATAGCCTGTGATTTACTTCGGGAGAATCCTTTGTTTGAAGGTTTCACAATCTGTGTTGACTCATACCTCAGCTTCACTCAGCTTGAGATTGATATTCTCACAGAACTTATGGGCGAGTGCAAGGATTTGTATGTTGCTCTGTCCGATGATGGCAAAGCAGGGGATGACAGCATATTCACAGTTTCCAGGGACACAGCACGCAGACTCAGAGCCTGTGCTGTTAATAACAACATCCCTGTTGGTGCTCCTGTAATCTGTGATTACCAAGAGTATTTTCAGTCTCCCGAACTCTTACATATTGAGGAGAATATATTTCGTAACAGAGAAGTCTTTGACAAAGATTATTCTGACTCTCTTTGCCTCTATAGTGCTGAAAACAGATACGAAGAATCCGATTTCATCGCTCGTAATATCCGTTCTCTGGTAATGAGTGGCAAATACCGTTACAAGGATATTGCAGTTGTATGCAGAAACACTGCTCCCTACAATGGAATTCTGGATGTAACCCTTAATTCCTACGATGTACCTTTCTTTATGGATACCCCTGCAAATATCCAGTCAAAACCTCTTATAAAACTTATTTCCGCTTGTTTTGATTGTGTAACCTCATCTTTTCATCAGGATGCAGTGCTATCTGTAATCAAATCAGGTCTTACAATGGTTGATAATATTGATGCAGCATTGTTTGAAAATTATCTCTTTACCTGGAATATTTCCGGTAAGAGATTTTTTACCGAGTTTACTGCAAACCCACAAGGCTTTGCCGATAAGTTCGATGATGAAGATATCCGTGAACTTGCTGTTGTTGAGCAGGTACGCAGAGGAGTTATTGAACCTCTCCTTAAATTCCGCGAGGATATCAAGGGGGCAACCGCCGCTGATATTTCCCGTCATCTTTATTCACTTATCCTGAACCTGGGTGCAGACAAAAGAATCCAGATTTTATGCGATAGCCTTGAGTCAGCATCTCAGTACCAGCTTTCACAGGAACAACTTCGTCTGTGGCAGATTTTCATTGATGCCCTGGATAGAACAAATCAGGTAATCGGTAACAGAGTTATCTCACCTGCAAGATACTGTGACCTGCTTAAAACCCAGTTTGCATCAGTTAAACTCAGTTTTATTCCCAGAGCAGTTGACCAGGTGACAGTAGGTGATATTGAGCGTCTCCGCCTTACAGATAAAAAGGTGGTCTTTGTTATGGGTGCAGTAGACGGAGAGTTTCCTCTTGTGCTTGGTAACAGCGGTATCTTCACATCTGACGAGAGAACCGTCCTCACAGAATCGGGGCTTCTTCCCGATAAATCTCTGGAGACAGTAGCAACAAGAGAAAAATACCTTTGCTATTATGCCCTTACCTCAGCATCAGAAAAACTCTATGTAAGTTTCCCGTCTTCAAATCTTACAGGTGTGGGTAACATCCCATCAGTAATGATATCTGAACTGGAGATTTTATTTGATAAACTTTCTGTTTGTCTCAATCGTGATGTGGAAACTCTCCATAAATTGTGGGCTGCAAAACCCTCTTTCAGCATCTTCTCAGAGCGTATCCGCGGTACAGATGACCTGACCGACAGCCTGAGAATTTATTACAGCAACAAGGAGGAATTCACTTCCTCTGTTGCTTCTCTTGACAGAGCGGTTACAAGGGAGCCCTTTGCAATAAAGAATCCCGAGAATGCCCAGCGGCTTTTTGGCAGGGATATGAGAGTTTCTGCCTCTCAGGTAGAAAAATATCATTTGTGCCGATTTATGTATTTCTGTACTTACGGTCTAAGACTCAAAGAACGCAGAGTTGCTCAGATAGATGCCATGGAATATGGCTCTTTTGTTCATTACATTCTCGAGCATTTTATCAAGAAATATACAAAGGAACAACTGTGTCATCTTACGGATGAAGAGATTATGACTGATATCAAAGTCATAATGAAGGACTACGCAGAACTTCATTTTGGGGGTATGGATGATAAGTCAGACAGGTTTATCTTCCTTTACAATCGTGTTTCTGATTCAGCCTTCCACCTTATCAAACATATTATCAGCGAATTTTCTCAGAGCAGGTTTTCTCCTGCAGCCTTTGAACTTGATATTGGTAACGATGTACCTGCCTATACACTCACTCTGCCTACAGGTCAGACTGTAACAATCCGCGGTAAGGTTGACAGAGCCGACCTTATGGAAAAAGACGGCAGAACCTATATCAGAATTGTAGACTATAAAACAGGTTCAAAGACCTTCGATTTATCTGATATTATGTATGGCTTAAACCTGCAGATGCTGATTTACTTGTCGGTACTTTCTGGCAATACATCCGATAAACTCCCTGCAAGTCTTATCCCTGCAGGTATTCTGTATATGCCTGCTATGGTGCCTGTTGTTGATGCAGCATTTGATACCTCAGAAGCAGCAGTTCTCAAGGAGAGAACAAAGAAACTCAGAATGAACGGACTTGTTCTAAGTGATATGGATGTGCTTGAGGGGATGGAAAAGGATATGGCAGGTGTGTATATCCCTGTATCCTCAAAGGGTGATTCCGTCAAAGGTACAGATAACCTTGCAAGTTTAGAAGAGTTTGGTGCAATCTTCTCTAAGATTGATTCACTAATTGGTGCCATGGCAACAGAACTGTCAGCAGGTAAGGTTGATGCAACCCCTGCAACAATATGCTACGAAGCCTGTGAGTATTGTCCATATTCTTCTGTCTGCGGACACAAAGAAGGAGACCCTGTGCGGAGTATCTTCAAACTTGACAGAAACAGAATTCTTAAAGAACTTAACCTTAATGATAACAGCGAGGAGGTGTAACAATGAGCAGAGATTGGACAGCTAATCAAAAACTAGCCATAGAAGCAAGGGGAGGCTCTCTTCTTGTAAGTGCGGCGGCAGGTTCAGGTAAAACTGCAGTTCTGGTTGAGCGTGTAATTCAGATGGTAACTGACAGCGAAAAGCCAGTGCCTATTGACAGACTTCTCATTGTTACATACACCCGTGCTGCAGCGGCTGAGCTCAAAGAGAGAATCCAGACAACTCTCCTTGATCTTATAAATAAAAACCCCGATAACCCCTGGTATCGCAGACAGCTTATTCATCTGCCCTCAGCCCATATTTCAACAGTAGACAGTTTTTGCGGAGATCTTGTGCGAGAGTTCTTTCAGCAACTTCCCATATCTGGTGATTATCGCATTGCAGACAGCGGTGAGCTTTCTCTTTTAAAGCAGGAGGCTATGCAGATAACTCTTGAAAAATTCTATTCCCAGCACGATATCCGCTTTCTGAATCTTGTAGAAGCCTTTGCATCAGCTCGTGATGATTCAAGACTACAGAGCAATATCTTAAGATTATATGAATTCCTCCGTTCTCATCCTTTTGGTGATAAGTGGATGGCAGAAAAACTCTCATACTATAAGGATGTCACAAGTGTAGGGGATAGTGTGTGGGGAAAAATTATTCTCGATTACACAATCTCTGCTGTGAATTACGCAATAAACCTTACCGAGGCCTCCATAGAGCTTCTCAAGGAAGAGTCTGAACTATATGCAAAAGCATCTCCGCTTTTTGAGGAGGACCTAGGCTTTTTCAGAAAGCTTCAGAGACTTCTGAATAATCCCAACTGGAACGAGATTGCATCCTTTGTGCATACCTTTGTCACAGGCAGACTCAATGCACGAGGTTTCACCGACCATCCAATCAAACTACGGGTTGCATCAAACCGCGATATTGTCAAAGGAACAGTCAAGACAATACAACGTCTCTTTATGCAGAGCGAAGAAGATATCCTCTCTGATATTACTTCTCAGTTCGGTATTGTAGAAAAAATGTTTGAGTGTGTCAGCACATTTTCTGCTGAATATACAAACCTTAAACTAAACAAGAATGTGGCGGATTTCTCCGATATCGAGCATTATGCTCTTGAACTTCTTGTTTCTCTTGATGACAACGGAACTCCAGTTACAACCCCAAATGCCCAAATAATCTCTGACCGATTTGATGCGGTAATGGTTGATGAGTATCAGGATGCCAACGAGGTACAGGACCTTATCTTCAACTCTGTAAGCCATAATGGTACAAACCTCTTTGTTGTAGGTGATGTAAAACAGAGTATTTACGGTTTCCGTCAGGCTATGCCCGAGATTTTCCTCGGTCGCAAAAACTCTCTTAAACTGTATAGCAGAGAAGAAGATAATTATCCTGCAAAGGTAATTCTTGAGCGTAACTTCCGCTCCCGTAAAGAAGTCACAGATTATATCAATTTTACCTTCAATGCTCTTATGTCTCCTGAGACAGGCGACCTTGAATATAATGAGGAAGAACGGCTCGAACCCTCAGCACCCTATACTCCATCTAAAGTGCCTTGCAATCAGCTTCATCTTCTTGACCTTGACGAAATAGGGGATATGGACGCGGCGATTGAAGGTAAA
>SVPX01000086.1 GCA_015065665.1 Oscillospiraceae bacterium
GCCGATTTCAACATCTTCGGTGTTTTCAGATGGAAAATCATCATTCTGAATAGCATTAGCAGTAATTAGACTGTTGGCCTGCTCTCGTTCGACTAATTCCAATATCTGTTCCTGTCGAGGAGATACAACACTGTCATCGTATATGCTACCAATGGTGGTATAGTGCTGGTGCATAGTGCCGAGAGAAATAGTGTAGGTGCTTCTAACGGTTGTGTTTGACTGTAACTTGTTGAGTTCCCTTGTGATTACTTGCTGATTATGGCGAACTTTTGAATTGTATTTGCGCAGTTCACGGTTCATATCATTTTCAAATTTTCTTGTTGCTTTATTAATCTCGCTCTTCATATCCCGTTCAATTTTTCTCTGTGCCTGTCGCATTTGAGATTTGAAACTGGACATATTGAAACCTTTTGCCATTTATTCACTCTCCTTAATATAACCTACCTATTAGACGAACATTTGTTGAAGCAGACCTTTTTTTACATTCTTAATTGCTTCAAGTTTGTCTTTTTCCACTTGTATTTGTTTATCAATTGTTTTAAAAAAATCAACTATTTTCTGCTGTTCTTTCATTGAAGTTGGTAAAGTAACTAATCCAGATATAGCATCCTCGTTGCTTACCTTCATATCGTGTTTTGCACCAATATTTACAAGAGGTTTCAGATATTTATTTAAAGTACTATCTAATGAGAAATAGTAATCCAACAATTCTGGCAAAATGTTTTCTTTGCAATAATATACTGCATATAAAGTGGATACAATACCGTCCATTGTGCTTGCTCGTATAATTCCATATGGTTGTTTTCCCAGAGGACTTTTTGTATATACAATATTACCGCTATGAACTACATGATAATTTGATAAATCATTACCAGCAAGAGATTTGCCTTGATATTCAATTTGATTTACTACACCGTAATCTTTTGATACCGACAAAACATCCTTTTTGCCAAATTTGTTGCCTTTGTTTCGCTCTTTATTCTCGAACAAAAAACTATTTAGTTCATCGGTCTCCCAATCTTCGAAATCATTACCGCTTTCATCCTTGAAACGGATTTCCTGTGAAAATATCTGCTGTAAAAATCCTCTTTTTCTTTTTTCAAGTGCTTCGATAACTTGTATTTGTATTTCTGTTTTCCTATCGTATAGAGATAAAAAGTCTGCAATTGCCTTTTGTTCTGGTAATGATGGCAACATCATCTGTTGCTCATATAGAGTTTCCCATTCGACATTTCTTCTACACTGACTTGCCCCTGTTGTTGTCGCATCAAAGAAAAATTTCTTTGTTCTATCTCTCTTTACCCATTGAACCATATATTCTGGAATACAACCTTTTAGATGAAAAGTCTTATAAGCAGGTGAAATTATGCCATGGTCAAATCTCAAATTTACATTTGCATTCCCTAAATGTAAATTTTGTGCCGACAAAACAAGTGTTCCTTTGTCAATTTTAAGGTACCCAGTATTATCAGATGCTCTTTGATGACTAAATAATTCAGAATTCAAAAACATACCCTCTATTGCACATGATAATAACACATCTTCATTATTTGTTTTTGTTTTTATTGAATATTGTTCCAATATATCACCAAAACAAATTTCTTCCCAATTATCATATATAGTTCCGTCAACATTCTTTAATCTTAATTTTGGATTATTCATTAGGTTCCTCCAATCCAAGTTCTTTAAAGTAATCTGACAACTGCCTATTTATTTCATTTGCTTTAATCGATAGTTCTTTTATTTTTTGTGTTTCCTTGTCTATATCAATTATTTCGTCCAATTCGTATGTATCCACATATTTAGAAATATTACAGTTATAGTCGTTGCCGCGAATCTCGTCGAGTGAAGCCACATGTGCAAACTTTTCTTTATCTTTACGATTTACATAAGCATCAATAATTCTTTCTATGTCTTCATCTGTAATAATGTTCATTGATTTTTCGGTAGTAAAATACTTACTTGCATCAATAAATAGGATATTTTCAGAATTTCCATTTCGCTTCTTTTTCAAAACCATAACAATAACTGGCAATTTCGCACCATGGAACATTTTAGCAGGAAGAGCAATAACGGTATCAACAACATTAAGTTTTTCAATCAGGTGTTTGCGAATATCGTACTCGGCATCATTCTTCTTGCCGTTCTTGCCTCGCTTACCACGGAAGAGAGCACCACTGGGGAGCAACACGGCAATTCTGCCGTCATCTGCCATATGGTAGACCATACTCTGAACGAACATAAGGTCCGCTTTACCTTGGGGAGCAAGAACACCACAGGAAGAAAATCTGGGGTCATCCAGCAACTTGGGATTCTGGTCGAACTTTGCCGAATAAGGAGGGTTTTCCACCTGCACATCAAATAGAATGGGTTCACCGTCATTATAGTAGTTATCGGTCTTGATTGAGTCCTCGTTATAACAGGTGAACATTTTATAAGGTACACCGTGCATCAGAAGGTTCATACGGAGCAGGTTGTAGTTGCTGCCGTTTTTCTCGGTTGCATAGAAATGGTTCACTTTCTTTGTAGAAAGGTGATTTTGCACTTCAAGGAGCAACGAACCAGAGCCCGCACAACTATCGGCAACATATTTTACTTCACTCAAACCAACGGTAGCAAGACGAGCAAGGAGAATGGAAGCACAAGTAGGAGTGAAGAACTCGCCGCCCTTTTTGCCTGCATCACTTGCAAATAGCGAAATCAAAATCATATAGGCGGTGCCGAGCACATCCATCTTGGCATCGTCCACGGAGAACGAAATGTCATTGACCTTCAAAATAACCTTTGCAATCAAGTCGGTTCGGTCGGAAACTTCTTTACCGAGGTCTTTGTCTTGCAGGTTCATATCATCAAACAACTTATCGAATGCTGCCTCGGATTCTTGACCGATAGTAGAAGCAACCAGCGAGGAAATCGCTTTCTCAAAATGCTCAATTGAAAATTTGTTATCACGGATTTCCTCTACAAGAGATGCCCAGAGGTACTTGGGTTCAATAATATATCCCAAATGCTCGATAGACCACTCCATAACGGTGGGAGCAAATTCTTGGTTTTTGAGTGCTTCACGATATGTAATACCATCGTCTTTCAGAAGGTCATTCATATAATTTTCGGTTTTCTCTGACAAGTATCTGTAAAAGATAACACCGAGAATGTAGTTTTTAAATTTCGAGGCATCCATATTGCCTCTTAAATCGTTAGCAATTGCCCAGAGTTGATTTGCTAACTCTTGGGATTGTTTTTGCACAGCATTTGCCATAACTGCAATCTCCTTTACTTAATCACCGTCGGCAGTGAACTTATTATAACAATCTGCAAAGAAAGTAAGAATTTTATTGATTAGCGAAGTAATCTTCAGCAGGCCAGTAACACCGTTTGCAACAAGGGACTGGCGGAGTGCTTCTTTGGTTACACCTCTGTTGTCGATGAAATATTGATGGAGAGCCGTAGAGATAAACTCATTGGACAGTTCGTTCTCTGTGGCAAATTCTTCAATATCTGCTTGTAACACTTCTTTTTCATATTCGCTATATGCTTCAATGATATCTGCTTCGGGGTCCAAATCGAAGAAGCGGGACTGGATAAAGGACTTCATAATTTCCTTCTTGTATCGCATCTTCTCATTGTCAGACCGTTCGATTTCACGAAGGATAAGGTCAATGGACTTTTCCATTTCAGACTTATCGTTGCGGTTAATATCCTTCAACAGATTGAGGATATAGACAACATTGATTTTATCGGTTCGGACAAGTTCGATGTTAAAGTCCACATCGGTGAGGATGGTAGTCTCTTTGCCACCGCCTTTATGTTTGTCGTAGTAATACAGATACCACGATTTATAATCGGCATATTCGTCTTCATCCAATGCGGAAGCAAGGTCTGCCCAGTCAAACTTGGAGAAGGTCTTCAAGGTGCTCAAAGTTCCTGCGATGGTTCTGAAAGCAAATACAAAAGCACGAATATCATCTTCGGACTGCAAGTTGCCCGCATCGTCTGCGGTCTCTACAATGCTTCTCAATCCCTCCACCTGCTTGTAATAGGCAGAAGTATAATAATCGTAGGACTGCAACAGATAAGCATTGGGGTCCCCGTCACCAGAGTATAGTTTAAGGGCATCATCCTGTGCCTTTTTAATATTACGATAGGTAACAATTTGTCCAAACTGCTTTGTAACCTTGTCCACACGGTTGGTACGGCTATATGCCTGAACCAAAGAGTGCCATACAAGATTCTTGTCCAAGAACAGAGTGTTGGTGGGCTTACTATCGAAGCCTGTCAAGAACATATTAACGCCGAGCAGAAGGTCAACCTGTGGCAAATCTTTCTGCTTCATTCTTTTGGAGATATCCTTGCGGTATGCATCGAACTTACTGATGTCGTAATCGGTGTTAAACACCTTGTTGTAGTCTTGCATACAGGTCGCAAGATGCTCGGCGGCATGCTTATCAGGACTTTCTTCCATATCCTGATTTGCCTGATAGGTAAAGATTGCAGCAATTTTATAGCCCTTGGGGTTATTTGCCTTCATATAGTTGTAGTACTTTACGAGTGTTTCAATCTTGTCGATGGCAAAAATTGCGGTATAGACATTTCCATTCTCCAAGCGAGTATGCTTATCAAGGTTTTCGAGAATATCTTTGGCGATACCTTCAATTCTCCCCTCGGAGTGATAAAGGTCATCAAGATTGATTTTTTGTCTTCTGCAATACTCTTCGTCGTCAATGAAATTGACATCGATTTTCGGGTCACTCATACCTTTGACAGAAACACTTCTCATATATTCAACAGAGAAGCGAAGCACATTGCCGTCGGCAATCGCTTCTTTAATCATATACTTGTGGATGCAAGGTTCTAATTTGTTAGAGTTAAATACATCGGCAGTGGTTTGTCCTTGCGGTCCTTTGTTCTCGGCAAAGATAGGAGTTCCTGTGAAGCCGATATAGTTGGAGTTCTCAAAATGCTTTCTAATTTGGGCATGCATCTTGCCGAACTGGGAACGGTGGCACTCATCAATGATGAAGACACACTTCTGCTTTTTGAAACCATCCATAATTTCGGTGTATTTATCTGAACGGAGAGCAGTTGACATTTTTTGAATGGTGGTGATAATAAGTGTCTTGGTCGAATCTTTCAGTGCTTTTACAAGACTGCGGGTATCATCAGTATTATCAACACAGCCCTTTTCAAAACTGTTGTATTCGTCAACGGTCTGGTCGTCCAAGTCCTTGCGGTCAATAAGGAAGAATACCTTGTCTATTCTTCTATCATCACGGAGCAATGATGCTAATTTGTACGAAGTTAAAGTCTTACCGCTGCCAGTAGTGTGGAAGACATAACCGTTCATATTGGTCATAATAATACGGTCATATGCTCTTTTAACGGCATAAATCTGATAGGGTCTCATCACCATCAGAACTGGTTCGGTTTCTTTAATAATGAAATACTTTTCCAGCATTTCGGTCAGATTTACTTTGTGCAGGAATACATTGGTGAAGTCAATAAGTTTATTGATACGGACATTGTTTTCATCGGTCCAGAAGAATGTAAGCGACTTCAAAATATCCTGCTTGTTGCCGTACTGGTTGTTTTCATTGATATTGGCACAATACTTTGTCATTGTGGAATTAGATATGACAAACAACTGTATGAAACGAAATAGGCCTTTAAATGAGAAACGGCGATAACGGTTAATCTGGTTTACTGCTTCATTAATTTCAATACCAGGTCTTTTTAGTTCGGTCTGAACCAACGGAAGACCATTGATAAGGATGGTAACATCATATCTGTTCTTATACAACACATGGGTCACAACGATGCTAAAACCACTTTGGACATCTATACGGATGTCCACGAGGAGTTTGTTAAGCAGACAATGTCCCGTTTTGCTG
>SVPX01000087.1 GCA_015065665.1 Oscillospiraceae bacterium
TTTTTTTCAATATTTGCAACAGAAATGTAACATATTGAAGAAAGCTCTTCAAGTAAACTTTTCGGTAGATTTGACATATCGTCAAATCTGTCAATATGCTTCTGATGAAGCCAGGAAAATACCTGCTCGGCACGGAACTTCTTCTGTCCTTTTAGGAGCATCAGTTCTGTAAGTTCAGAAATATCCAAAGATTTAATATCTGTAAGACTCATAAACTGCTCCTTTCCATAGTGGCAATAAAGAAGCCGTCACTGCCCTGAGGTTCCGGGAATAAAGTCAGCATACAATCATCTTCCGGAATTTTACGGACAACACCATCTGGTAAATCAATTTTTTTCTTTGAAAATTCAGGATGATTAATAAGGAATTTTTCTATAATCCTATCGTTCTCCTCCGGGTTCAGAGTACAAGTTGAATACACAAGAGTACCGCCCGCTTTCACAAGTTTTGCAGAATTCTCAAGAATTCTCAGTTGTAACTCCGGAAGATTTCCATAATCCATGTCTTTATTGTATCGTATTTCAGGTTTACGTCTGAGAATACCAAAACCACTGCAAGGTACATCGCACAAAACAACATCCGCTGATATACCAAATTCTTTATCCTCGGCAGCATCGCGGACTGATGCCTTTATTATTGATATGCCAAGACGATCTGCACCTGCGTTAATAAGTTTAATTTTATGGGGATGAAGGTCAAATGAATACACTTCACCTTTATTCTCCATATTGATAGACATAGCAAAAGATTTACCACCCGGAGCACTGCACACATCGCAGACTATATCCCCGGGTTTTGCACCTGATATCTGAGCGCAAAGTGCTGATGCTGCATCCTGAATAAAAAATTCACCTAAATCATAAGCCTTAAGAGCATCAACAGCACCGGTATTCTTAACTGAAATGATATCCTTAAACCGAGTCTTTTCAGCGGTTACACCTTCTCCTGAAAGATTCTCAATAAGAGTATCCGAGTCTGTTAAAAGCGTATTTACATGCATTGTAAGAGGAGGTCTGCCCCATAAAGAATCGAGTACAGATACGGTTATATCCTCTCCGTAACTATCAAGCCAGAGTTTAACAAGGTATTCAGGACAAGAATATTTAACAGACAGGAACCTTACCTTATCGCTCTCATCAGGCACAGGATATTTGCCCTCAGTTCTTATTAAGGAGCGAAGCATACCGTTGATAAAGCCCGAAGATTTGAATAATTTCTTTTTCTTTGCAAGGTTGACACTCTCATTAACGGCAGCACTATCAGGCACTTTATCCATAAAAAGAATCTGATATACACCCATACGCAGAATTATAAGAGTGGATTTTTCGATTTTACGGAAAGGCACAGACGACATTTTACGGATGATATAATCCAGAGTAATCAGTCTTTCGAGTACACCATATACAAGGGCAGTACAAAATGCACTGTCCAATCCATTAAGGTTATTTTCTTTTACAGCATTATCAAGTGCAAGGTTAGAATATGCACCATCGTATAACACCTTAGAAAGAACATCAAAAGCGACTTCTCTGGAATTTTTCATTATATTCTCCGTAATATTGATTTATCTGCGTCTTTTAGCAATAGCAATAACTCTGAGTAACTGCAAAAGAGCTGTTACCGCAGCAGCTACATAAGTAAGCGCAGCAGCTGTAAGAGTTTGCTTTGCACCTCTGTACTGGTCTCCTGTAAGGAGTTGCGAATCTCTTATAACCTTCAAGGCTCTGTTGGAAGCATTGAATTCAACAGGAAGAGTAACAAGAGTAAAAACAAGTGAAGAACTGTAAAGGATAATACCAAGTACCAGAATAATTCCACCTAACTGATAAGTGAGAGATTCTGTATTTACAGTTCCATAGTAAGCATAGAACCCGGACATAGCAAAACCGATGAGAATGAGAATCCAACCGATTCGTGAGCCGAAGTTTGTAACAGGAACTAAAGCTCCCCGTATTTTATTGGGCAGATAACCCTCTGCATGCTGTACAGCGTGGCCTGCTTCGTGAGCAGCAATTCCTACTGCTGCAATAGTTGTTGCATTATACACACCCTCAGAAAGATAAATTGTATTGTTTCTTGGGTCAAAATGGTCCGTAAGTTTACCCTGTACAGGCACAATATTAACACCGCTGACATTGTTGGCAAGAAGAACCTGACGAGCAGCCTCAGCACCTGTCATCCCACGCATATTCTGAATTTTTGAATTTTTATTGTATGCGGAATTTACCAATCCCTGAGCAATCAGAGATATTATCAGCGCAGGTAACATCCACATAAGATAAGAAAAATATCCCATAAAGATACCTCCTCAGATCATTTACCAAAGTAATTGGTATTATCAAGTCTGTGTCCCATAAGGAAAACTTTGCTATCCATTGCCTTTTTTCCCTCGGGCTGAAGTGTAATAATCTCAACAGAACCTTCACCACATGCAATAGTCAGAGGATTAACAGATATAACCTGACCGGGATTACCTGAAAGAGCTGATTTTCTTGTTTCGATAATTTTGATTCTCTTTCCTTCCAGTGTTGTAAGAGCCACAGGCCAGGGATTCAGACCTCTGACAAGATTATGAACCTCTTCACAGGATTTACTCCAATCAATAACACACATTGACTTATCAAGCATAGATGCGTAGGTTGCTTTGGATTCGTCCTGAGGTGTTCTCTCAACTCTTCCCTCCTCAAGAAGAACAAGAGTTCTGCTGAGCAGATCAGCTCCATCTACAGCCAGTCTGTCAAAAAGGTCACCGGATGTTTCATTCTCGCCTACTTTAGTTTCATAAGTGAGAATCATGTCGCCTGTATCAAGACCTTCGTTCATATACATTGTAGTCGCTCCGCCAACCTTGTCACCGTTGATAACAGTCCATTGGATAGGAGCAGCTCCTCTGTACTTGGGAAGCAATGAAGCATGAAGATTAATACAACCAAATTTTGGAATCTCAAGGACAGCGGGAGGCAGAAGTTTGCCGTAGGCCACAACTACAATAACATCAGGATTAAGTGATTTGATTGTATTGATTACATCTTCATCTTTAAGTGAATGTGGCTGATATACTGTAAGACCTTTACTCTCAGCATAAACCTTAACCTCAGGAGGTGTCATAATCATCTTTCTGCCACGGGGCATATCAACCTTAGTAAACACAGCAGAAATATTATGCCCATCATTTAAAAGTCTATCAAGACTGGCAACAGCAAAATCGGGTGTACCCATAAATACAATATTCATAGATAAACCTCCGATTATCCCTGAATCTCTTCAGGAAGAAGCATACGAACTACATTATCCTTGAATAGCACACCATCAAGATGATCAAGTTCATGACAGAATGCACGAGCGAGAAGTCCTTCGCCCTCATAGGATACCTCATTTCCAAAACGATCAAATGCCTCAACTTTAACACGCATAGGACGCTTTGTAATTCCATATTCACCGGGAGAAGAAAGGCAACCTTCAACTTCTTCCTGATGGCCTGATTTCTCAACAATTTCAGGGTTTACAAGTTCAATAAGTCCCTCGCCAACATCTATAACAACAACACGGCGAAGAACACCAACCTGATTAGCAGCAAGTCCTACTCCGTTTGTTGCGTACATTGTCTCTGCCATATCATCAATAAGTGTATGCAGACGCTTATTAAACTCGATAACAGGACGAGCCTTCTTACGAAGTACATCGTCCCCTTCTTTAACTACATTTCTTATTGCCATATTAAATAACCTCCTGTAAACTACAGATCAGAAATTAAGCGGCTTTAAGTCCACATATACCGTAACATCCTGATATTTTCTGTCTTTTCCGAATTCTCTAAGAAGATTTGACATCAACTCTCTTAGTTTAACACAGTCACGGCTTTTAATAATTATCTTATATCTGTATTTATTATTGACCTTTGACACAAGTGCGGGAGATGGCCCCAATGCACGAATGGGAAGGTCTTTATATTCGTTTTCACATAATTGTCTGAGTCTTGTAACAAAAGCATTGGAACAATCAATAGTATTTGCTTTATCCTCGCCAAGAAATCCTATAAGCAGCAAATCTGCAAAGGGCGGATAAACCATAGCTCTGCGGATATCTATCTCATCCGCATAGAATTCATCATAACTCTGACGAGCTGATAGTTCAATAATAGGATTCTCAGGAGTATATGTCTGTATAATTGCTCTTCCCTTTTCGTTACCTCTGCCGCTTCTACCCACAACCTGTGTAAGCATAGAAAAAGCCCTCTCAAAACTGCGGTAATCATCACTGTAAAGCATCTGATCAGCAGACAAAACACCAACTAATGTTACATTTGGAAAGTTTAGTCCCTTGGCTACCATCTGCGTTCCCACAAGTATATCGTATTCACCCCTTGCAAAAGATGAAAGAAGTTTCTCGTGGGCATTCTTGTGCATAACAGCATCCGCATCCATTCTGAGAATACGAGCATTCGGGAACAACTCAGAGAGAGTTTCCTCTGCTTTCTGAGTACCTGTACCGCAAAACTGCAGATTGGTACTGTGACAGGAAGGACATTCCTCTGCTATAGTCTGGGAGTATCCGCAGTAATGACACATCAGCCTGTTGTTCGCCTGATGATATGTCAGAGATATTGAACAATTGGGACAAGCAATTGCCTCTTTACAACTGCGACAAACTGCAAAAGTATTATAACCTCTGCGATTAAGCAGAAGAATTGATTGTTTTCCAAGATTAAGATTATCCTCAATTGCCTGAAGCAAAGCTGAGGATATACCTGTTGTGTTACCTGCTGCAACATCATCATTCATATCAACTGTAATAACATCGGGAAGCTGAGCAGTACCATATCGATTATGAAGAGTAAATAGAGAATATCTGCCTGACTTAGCGTGATAAAAACTCTCCACATCCGGTGTTGCAGAGGATAAAAGCAACATACATTTGTTTTCATTACAACGGAATTTTGCAACATCCCTTGCGTGAAATCTTGGTTTATTCTCCGCCTTATAGGTATGTTCCTGTTCCTCATCCATAATAATAAGTCCGAGGTTCTTGAAAGGTGCAAACACGGCGCTGCGTGTTCCAACCGCTATTTTAGCATAACCTTTCTGCACTCTTTTGAATTCATCAAGGCGTTCTCCAAGTGATAAACCACTATGAAAAATTGCCACATCCTCACCAAATAAACCTTTGAACTGCTTTACAAGTTGAGGTGTAAGTGCAATTTCGGGTACCATTACAATAACACCCTTATCATCATCCACTACAGTTTTTATAAGTCTGAGAAAAACGGAAGTCTTACCTGAACCTGTAACACCATAAAGAAGGGAAACAGAGGGTTTATCATCTCTGTACTTCTCACAAAGTCCATGATATGCTTCTTCCTGTTCACTACTCAACACAGGAAACTGAAGCTTTTCATACTCCTGGGTTTCAGGTATACGGAAAGCCTCTGCATCAAAATATTCAATGACACCTTTTCTGACCACTGCATCAATAACAGCCTGTGTAACACCTGTACAGGTGTTACACAGGC
>SVPX01000088.1 GCA_015065665.1 Oscillospiraceae bacterium
TCTCTGTTTATATGAATAGCAGAGCAAGAAGAATTCTTATTATCGATAACAAAAAGAATGAGGAAATCTGATTGTTGATCATTGTTGTATGAATCGTTATCAATATTGCCTTCATACTTATCAAGACCTAAAACAAGGAGAGTTTCTACATTTTTCTTTTTATATTCCTGCCCATTATATGTAATTGTATTCACCGATGGGGTGGGTACAGGAACATTGCCCTGCTGATTTTCCCAGTAATTGAGTATCAGCAAGGCTGCAGTAAAAGCTATAACAACTGCCAGAGCAATCAAAGTTGCTCTGAGCAGTTTATTTCTTTTTGATCTTTTGTCACTGTGTGACTTATGGCGACTCATGCCTTCTTCTTGGTAAATACAACAACAGTTGATGCAAGTACTACAAATGCAGCAACAGCAAGAATTGTAAGAGTAGGATCGCCGGTTACAGGAGAAGTTGTAGCAGACTTGGTACCATCTACAACAATTGCAAATGTAGAAAGGTCGTCAGCAGTGAAGATAAGATACTGACCATCCTCTACTTTAGCATCCTCAACGAGAACCCACTCACCATTGATAAACTGGATAAGACCAGCAAAGCCTTTGAGTGTGTCAGCAGAAAGCTTGATTTTGAAAGCACCATGCTCATCATGCTCAACGCAATCTGTTACATCAATATGGAAGAGATCGCTAACCTTAAGATCAGAAGGAAGAATATCAAGATCTTTTACGATACTATTGAGACCATCAAACATATCAGTAAGATCTGTGGAATTCTTGATCTGACTATATGCATCTTCCATTTCTTTATTATCTGCACCACTGAGTTTGTCACGATCACCAAAGGGAATTACAACAAGATTTGCTGTGCAATCGTCACTTTCGTTTTCGAACTCTTCGATAACAGGAGCCTTGTTTTTAGAAGGGCTGTTAACAAAAGAATCAGATGCAGCACAAACAGAAACACTGAGTGCAAACACCATAACCAGTGCCAGACAAATTGAGAATACCTTTTTCATAATTAAATTCATCCTTTCAAGATAAAATAATTTCTTATATTGATTTATCCGATATCAGAAACATTCATCAATGCTCTTTGATATTCGGTATAATCCTGTAAAAACTCATCACCTGATTTTTTGCGTATCAGGTCAAACGCCTGACCGATTAATGGCGGTCTGTGAGAAAGGTTATGACAATCGGAACCGATAAAATGAACATAACCATCTCTGAGCATTCTTAACGCTTTATGTCTTGTTCTGAATTCATTGAAGAAACTTGCATTCACCTGAAATAGAATTCCGCAGCCAAGCAAATCTGCAAGGGTATCTTTGTTCTGATAAGATATATAACGCTCAATGTGTGCAAGAACAATGGTTACTGTATTTGTACAAGCAAGGTTCATAAGTTCCTTGATTGCAGTTTCAGACCATTTACACATTGGCATCTCCAGAAGAAGAAGTCGGCTGTTTTCCACAAAAAGGCATGGAAGATTATCAAGTTTACTGATGCCCTCATAATATGAAACTTCCGCCCCCAGAAGAATTCTTGGAGAATCTGCTGAAAGATTAGTTTTAAGCTTATCAAAGGAATTATTACGTCTGGAAACAAACTCTCCTACTGTTTCCCGGGAAGGTATAAAATGCGGAGTTGCTACTACAATATCTATCCCTTGGTCAGAAAGTTTACTGAGCATTTCGAGGCTTTCCTCTATGCTTTGGCTGCCGTCATCTACACTTGGCAGAATATGACTATGAAAATCAATCATTTTTGCTGTGAACCTGAGGTGTAATACTTGCGGTAGTACTTGGAGTATTTCTTATATCTGCCGTGAGTACCATTTGAACTGATTGATTCATTGAGTATACATCCGAGAATATTGACATTGGAAAGTTCAAGCTGTCTGAAACATGCCTCAAGTTCTTTCTTCTCTGTATAATTTTCACGGATAACAACAATCATACCTGTGATATACTTGGATATAGCCAAAGCATCCGAAACGATATTAACAGGAGGAAGATCGACAATAATATAATCAAACTTCTCAGCAGCAAGTTTAAGTATGGACTCCATTCTTCGGGAACCTAACAGTTCTGAAGGATTAGGGGGAAGATCACCTGAAGGCATTACATACCAGTTCTCAAGAAGATTAGTCTTGAACACACCCATCTGATGTGACTCAAAACCCATAAGCAAATCAGTAAGGCCGGGGGAACTGCTTATATCCATTTTTTTAGCAATACTGGGAATACGCAAATCTCCATCAATGAGAAGAACACTTTTTCCGCTTTCTGCCAATACATAGGACATATTTATTGCAGTTGTACTCTTACCCTCACCGCGCATGGAACTGGTTACGCCGATAATAGGACACTTTACTCCTTCGGGAAGAGTAAAGGAAAGATTAGCTCTTAAAAGTTTGTATTGTTCAACAGCAGTAAACTCAAGGTTCTTATGAAGAGTTTTCTTATGAACTGCCGGATCAAAAAAGAATCTGATGTTTTTTTTCTTATTAGCCATTATTTACCCCTCCTTACTTAACATTCTTTTTTCTCTGATAATAATACGCATACTTTTTATCAGAGGTACCAAGGAGATTAGGAACCTTAGCAAGAATGGGATAATCATATGTTCTAAGAATATACTCATCATCGTGGATTGTATCATCAAGAAGAGCAAATATTACAAGTACAACAAGAGCTGCAATTGCCCCAAGCAACAAACCGACTTTGGTATATTTTGTGATATTGGGAGAAACCTTATGGGTATTGACCACACCGATATCAACAACCTCCATAGAACTTCCTTCAATGATATCAGAGATTCTGTCGGGAAGAACTTCAGCAATAGTGTTTACGATATCTGTTGCAATATAGGGATCGTCAGTTGTAACAGTAACCTTTAAAACCTCGGTTTCATTAACAGAATCAGCCTTGATCATACCATATAACTCTTCGTATGTATAATCAACACCTGATTTTTCTATAACCTGATTCAAAGTGGTTCTGTTCTTGAGAATTACTGTATATGTCTTAACAAGACTTTGTGCAGCAGTAAGTTCCGAGGAACTGATACTGAAACTGGAACTGCCCAAAGAAAAAGAACT
Organism: Oscillospiraceae bacterium; assembly: GCA_015065665.1. Taxonomy (GTDB): domain Bacteria; phylum Bacillota; class Clostridia; order Oscillospirales; family Acutalibacteraceae; genus Ruminococcoides. The sequence continues at coordinate 3,103 of SVPX01000088.1, forward strand.
GTTGTTTACATACAGCATAACAGATGAAGAATACTGAGGAGTAATAAAAAAAGAAGACCAGAAAAAGCCCCCGAATCCACCAATTACTGCCACCAATACTACCAGCCAGATTCTTCTCCAAACAGACTTGACAATGTGAACAAAATCTATTACATAGTAATCCTGTGACTTAACCTTTTCATTTGCCATTGATACTAAACCCCTTAAAACATTCTGAAAACAATGAATGTCAACCAAAACAGCACTATAGCATATGATCAACATTTTTATACATATTAATAATATCACATCAATACAACAATTACAAGTAATAAATTATTATTTTTTTCATAAAAAATTCCCAAATCAAACAAAATCTTACTGTTATTTGAATTTTTAATCAGAATGATAAGTTTTTATAAAAAAGGCGGACAGGATTACTGTCCGCCAAGGTAGAAATTATACCATTCAACCGTTACAAGAAGAACCTGAGCAACCGCTTCTGAGCATAAAACTCTCACAGTCTGTACACTTTTTCTCTGTAGGATTTGCTTCGTGTGTACCGATGCTGATAGTATCAAGTTTGCAGTAACCCTGTTCAGCATTATTATATGCACAGTTTCTTACTGAACAATGAATACTTCTGTTGATTTTGTTGTCCATCATTTTTCTCACCTCGGTATTATTATCTCCTCCTTTTCATAAGGTATTCATAGCACATAAAAATGGAAAAAGTATAATATATAAGGAGGTGTTTTAAATGTCTGACATAATTCTTGGTTCTATTGTAGTTTTTCTTGCACTGACCGGTGTTGTATCCTGCATACGCTTCCTGCTTTTCAGATTATATAAAAGCAAGAACGACAAGACAATTATGCTGATAACACCTGCCGCAGGCGTCTGTGAAGATATAGAATATACATTGCGTAGTTGTGCAGCGAAAATCAAGTGGATGGGTAAGGTTCGTCCCTACAGGGTAATATGTCTTGATACAGGAATGGATCAAACCACAAGAAAAATATGCAAGAAAATTTGTTCCGAATACGAATTTATGGAACTGGCAAGTAAAGAAAAACTAAACTCTATTCTGGAAGCAAATGAAGTAAAGTATATGTAACAATCTGCTTTTTATTTATAGTTATATATTGTTTGCACAGAAATTATGTAGTATAATATAGATGTATAATTATAATGACTAAGAGGATATTTATGGCACAGGAAGAAATGTATGAGGTATGCGGTACAGTTGAAAGAATCGTATATCGTAATGAAGAAAATGAATATACAGTACTGGAACTGGGACTTGGAGACGACACAATCACAGCCGTAGGTATTATGCCTATGGTTTATGAGGGTGAAGAACTGAAACTTATCGGCACATTTACAAGCCACGCAACCTACGGACAGCAACTTTCTGTTTCTGCTTTTGAAAGAAGTGTTCCCAAATCCGTTATCGGTATTCTGAAATATCTTTCAAGCGGTGCTATAAAAGGTATAGGTCCATCCACAGCCGCAAGACTTGTTAAGGAATTCGGAGAAAATACCCTTGAAGTTCTTGAAAATAACCCTGACAGAGTAGCAAAGCTGAAGGGAATCTCCCTTGACAAGGCAAAAAGTTTTAGTGAACAACTGAAGGCCAATACCAGTATCAGGGAACTTCTGATGTATCTTGGTACCTTTGGAATCGGTGCTCAGGACGCCATACTTCTTTGGAAAAAATTTGGCAATAATGCAATACAGATTATTGAAGAAAACCCCTATTCCCTATGTATAGAAGGCTGCGATATTGACTTTGAAACTGCCGATATGATAGCAAACAAGAAAAACTTTGCTCCTGACAGCAGTCTGAGAATAAGAGCAGGCCTTGCCTATGTACTCAGACACAACCGCAACTCAGGACACACCTGTGTTCCCCAGGATAAGCTTGTGAGCAAAACCGCTGAATTCCTGCAGGTTGAGTTAATATCTGTACAATCCGCTCTGGACAGTATGGTGTTTGACGGCACACTTGCAAAAGACGAGTTCAGAAATAGGGAGTTTATTTTTCTACCTGACCTATATACTTGTGAAAGTTACACAGCAGCAAGGATGAAAATGCTTCTCCGTTATCCTGTTGCCCCTATAAGCAACGCAGAAGCACTTATCAGAGAGATAGAGGAATCAACCGGGATAGAATATGCGCAACTGCAGAAAGAGGCTATACTTCAGGCTCTGGGCAGAGGTCTCCTTGTGCTTACAGGCGGCCCCGGTACTGGTAAAACCACCACTCTCAATGCAATAATCAGCATACTGAAAAGTATGGGACAAACAGTTCTTCTTGCGGCACCTACAGGCAGAGCTGCACAGAGGATGAGCGAACTGACAGGTTGTGAAGCAAAAACCCTTCACAGGCTGCTTGAAGTTCAGTACACA
>SVPX01000005.1 GCA_015065665.1 Oscillospiraceae bacterium
TGGTCATCAATCAGTACCCCCTGTACTAAAAAGCGAAGATTGGAATTGTAGTTTGTGCAAGTGCTGAGGGTGATAATACGGTCCTCTGTGGTAAGTTCTATACCCTCTCTTACAAGAGCGTTGGCAGAATGAGGGTTAAGGCAATCCTTGAGATACTGCTCATAAACCTCGTCATCGGAGAACTCAAAAGAATTCAGAATGTGTCTGTCATCATAGTCGTAAACAGCAAAAATCTTATATGTAAGAATGTGACCGTCTGTGTAGATGTAGATATCCTGGTTTTCCTCAAAGAATTTTTTATCGGTGAACTTGTGCAGATCGGCAAACATAGAGCCATTGAGCATATTGTGTCCGTAGAGAACAGTCACTCTGTCAACAAAATATTTGGTGTTGTGTCGCTGAGAATAGATTGTTCCTGCAAACTCGTAGTTACCAAGATAGTTGTGGTGGAGATAGTAGTTGTCATCAGGATTGGAACTCTGTGCAACAGGATAATCAATAACTGTGCCGGGAATACGAATCCAGGCATATAAATCCTTGTTGAGTTTTTTGAGCTCTTCAAAGTTGATGGGGTTTTCTGCAAGAACTTCTGCCGTTGTTTCCTCTGCGGTTGTGTCGGGCTCTGTGTTTGTGGGGTTTACCACTGCAGAGTAATCCGTAGGATCAATCACATTTTTTGTGCAACTGCAACCTGACAGGCAGGTGATAAACACAGTACAGATCAGAGCAAGGCAGATGCATATTGTGAGTTTCTTCAAAGAAGTGTTTTTCATTGACGATTCACCTTCGTACATAAATAATTACCTATGTTAAATTATACATAAAATGATTGTCTATGTCAATCGATAAGGGGTGTTAAGAAAAGAAAAAGCTCCGTAAATCCTACGGAGCTTTTATAAGTTTAATTAAAGATTAAACAGTCTGCTTCTTCTTCATAAAGATTACAACTGCAAGAGCAACAGTAATCATAGATGCACAAGCAACGATTACACCGGTATTGTTGCTGCCGGAAATTGCCTCGCCTGTAACAGGAGAAGTGGGCTCATCCTCGGGAACAGGAACTGTACCTGAGCTGGGGATTGTAACATCCACGTCCTCCTTAACGAAGTGAGCGTATGCTCTTACGTCAGAGGAGCCTGTGGGTTTGATAACGATTGTAGTAGATGTGATAGTACCGGAAACAATGTCAAACTCACCGAATGCGAACTCCCAGTGAGAGAACTTGTAACCGTCCTTGGGAGTAGCTGTCAGAGTGATAGTCTCACCGGACTCAATATCAACTTTGCCGGGGTTGTTGATGTCGGGTGTTGCGTTACCGCCAATATCGGGAACAGGAATAGCATCAATGATAATATGATCTTTAGGTGTGGAAGCTGTGGGGCTGACCTCTGCGGATACAGAAGCAACTGCACAAATCATAAGAAGAAGTGCAACGATAATGGAAACTACTCTTTTCATATTAATTATCCTCCTTAAGGAATATGGTTCATTCTAAACCAATCTTACTAGTAATAATAGTATAACACCCACTTTGCAAAAAGTAAAGACTTTTATTTGTCCAAAATAATTTTTGTTCATAGTGTATAGGATTAGTATTGGGTTTTTGGCATATTGCTGTAAAACTCGGATTTTTTCTATAGAAAATGCAGAATCACATTGAATTATTATATGAATGAGAATAAAAAAGGTTTGTCTATTATTGACAATATAGTTGCTTGTTTTTGTCATAGTCTACAAAATTAAGTGCAGATGGTTGTTTTTTATAAAATTTATTGAAAATATTAATTGATAGTGGTACAATTATACAGTAAATGTATATGGGAAAGTATGTGGTGTTGCTACTGTAATATTATATTTTCCCAGTCAAATACAACACAGGAGGAATAACAAAATGAAATCAAACAAGAGTTTTGCGAAAAGACTTCTCTTAATGATTCTCACAGTTGGGTTGATTGTTGTGGTAGCCCTAATGGGTACTGTGTTTGTTTCTGCTGCAGACACAGGCACAGACACAAAGACAATCTATCTTTCTATCAATGGTCAATGGACTCAGAAACTTTGCGCTGTCTACACCTGGGGCAGTGACTATGATAATGGTCAGTGGATTGCCATGAAGGATACCTACAGCGGCAATGACCTGTGGACAGTTGAGATTCCTGCAGAGTATACAAACATCAACTTCTGCAGCAGAACAGCTCCCTTCCTTGGTCAGGGTTCCGTCAAGAATCAGACAGGCAACCTTACTATTCCTGCAGATTGCGACCACTTTACTCTTACAGGTGAGTCATCAGGTGTTTGGGATAAGTATAACACAGGTGCAGATGACACAGAGGGTACACGTATAGTTTACTTTGCTCCCAACACAGAGTGGATGTATATTCAGGGTGCAGAGGGACACAACTTTGCTGTACATGCATACAATACTACAGCTGATTCTGTTGGTGTCAGTGTAGATATGACTCTTGTGCAGGGTGAGTACGGCAAATATCCCACTATCTGGTCTGCTGAGATTTCAGACGAATATACCAATATTGATTTCTTAAGAGGCGAAGGCCTTATAGCTGATAACTCCTGGAAACTCTGGGAGGCAACAGCAGGTCAGATTCTCCCCTCTGAAAATAATCTGTTTACACAGGATGAGGATGTATACCAGGACGGCGAGTGGACTTATCTTGATGCTTCCACACTTGTTCCTCCCACAGATAATCCCGATGATGATATTCCTGACGAAACACTCCCTGATGCAACAGAGCCTGATGTGGACCTTGGTGAAACAAAGGTTGTCTACTTTACTCCCAATGAAACATGGGAGACAGCAGTTTCCGCTTCCGGCAGACTCAGTGCATATTCCTGGGGTGACTCAGAGGATGATGGGGTATGGACATGGCTTACATCTGTAAGCGGCGGCAGATACGCAGCAGATATCCCTGTTGATAATACTCATATCTACTTTGCTATTTCTTATAGCACTGAGCCTGATGCAGTATGGAATCAGACAGCAAACCTGACTATTCCCTCTGACAGCGACCACTTTACACAGAACAAGAACGATTTTACAACAGGCTCATGGCATGCAGAGGCTGTTGGCGGTGTTACATACTCTGTTGTATTTGTAGGTGCAGACGATAAACTCCTCAGCGCTCAGGTTGTAAACGAGGGCGAGGGTGCAATTGCTCCCAATCCTCCCAAGAGAACAGGTTACACCTTTATCGGCTGGGATACAGATTTCTCCTGCGTAACAGATAATCTGACAGTAAAAGCTCTTTATAAGGCTGATGAGACTACGGATCCTGTTGTTCAGAACGGCTCTCTCAAGATTGAGATTGCAGGTGGCTCAGGCTTCACAATTTCTGTTAACGGTGGTGCTGCCCGTCCTCAGGGTACATCTTACAGAAATACCAAGGCTCCTGTAGGCGTATTGGTTACTCTTGTTGCGAATACAGTTGAGGGCGTTGAGTTTATGGGCTGGTTTGACCCTGTAAGCGGCGTTGCTGTCTCAAAGGATTACACATATTCATTCACAACCTCCGGTAATGATTTTGTTAAAGCCATGTACAAGGTTGATGTTACTGGTGTAAACACAGTAATCTTCCTTAATGATAAGGCTGCAGGCGGTCTGGGCCAGATTATTGATATGCAGTACTATGGTGCAGGTGATGAAATATCAATTCCCGGTGACCCTATACAGATTGGTTTTGTATTCAACGGCTGGAATATGACAGCAGATGAGATTTCTGCTGCAATCGGAAGAGGCGAGGATGTAACAGTTCTTGCAACCTGGGAGAAAGCAACCGTCAAGGTTCAGGTACAGGTTAACGGCGGTTCAGGTACAGGTACTTATGATGCTAACTTTGCAGTAACTGTTGTGGCTGACCAGGCACCTGCAGGCAAGAAATTTGCATACTGGGTTGACGGCAACAATAACATCAGAAGTTATGACGAAACATATAAGTTCTATCCCTCAACAGACATTTCCCTTACAGCAGTATTCGTTGCAGATGATGCTGTGATTGATTATCAGGTTCTTGTAAGTATTGATAGGATCGATACTGTATCAGAAGGTACATCTAATGTATTCTACTTCAGCTGGTATGTTCCTGAAGAGGAAATGGACATTACTTTTGTCGGTGCAGGTATCCTTGCAGTTAATAAGGATAACTTTACAGGTAACAACCTTTACGTAGGTACAACCGATGCCAATGTTTATGACAGAGGTCCCAAGGGTGCTGATATCAAGCCCATAAACTCCTACTCCTGGACAAAGACAAAAGTTCCTGTAGGTGCTACCTGGGTTGCAAAAGCTTATGTTCAGTACAGAACAGCAGACGGCACTCTGGTTACTTTATACTCCGACCTTGTGGAGGCAACAAAGGAATAAAACCCTTAACCTTACAATAAACATCAATATCCCTGTGGTATAAATCACAGGGATATTTTTTGCACTTATTTAAAACTCATTGAAAAAATATTGCTGATGTGCTATACTTTATAAGTTGATTTCAGGCTGTGTCAGATAGCAAGTCTTGTCTGAGGTGCCTGTGTCAGTTTTCTTAGGAGGGACTTTTATGCTTAATCCCATTTCAATTGAAGAGGCAGTGCAGAAGGGCCATTTTATTATCAATCCCCACGGCCTCAGTATGTGGCCTATGATAAGAGAGGGCAAGGATTCTGTGCTTATAGAGCCTGTAGATGGCAGACTCCAAAAATACGATATTCCTTTATATAAAGACAGGTACGACAGATATGTTATCCATAGAATTATCGAGGTTACAGATACAGGTTACGTTATCTGCGGTGACGGTGTGTTTGAGAAAGAATATGATATCACCGATAAGAATATCCTTGGTGTGATGACAGGCTTTTTCAGAAAAGAAAAGTTCATATCCTGCAAGTCAAAAGGCTATATGCTCTATGCTAAAATCTGGGTAGGACTTATTTTTATGCGTAAACCTATGATTGTCTTTGTGCGCAAGTGCAGACGCCTTAAGGTGATTATGGGAGAATATGTGCAGAGAATAAAAAAAGGAAAGGGCCATCTGAACAAATAAAAAGTGTCCCCTAAAAATGAATATACTATACAGGGAAATCAAGCCGACAGATTAGTTCTGTCGGCTTTTTGTATGCAAAAAGGCACAACAAAATCTGTACATAGTGATGATAAAAAAAGTGTAGCAAAACTTGCACATACTGACGATAAAAAAAGACAACGCACCCTGAAATCAGCAACACAAGATAAAAATACGCCATAATTTCAAGTGAAAAAAATAGGAATAAACTTGTGTGGTTGCACTTTTTTTGCTAGAATACTTATAGGTTTTGAAATCACTCTAAGGAGGAGTTATCTATGTATCGTAAAAGATTAGTTAGTCTTGTGCTGGTTATTTGCCTGATTATGTCAGCATTTGCAGTTTCTGCTGTTTCTGCAGCAGAGATCGAGACCGTACAGACAGGTGCTTACACAGAGGTTGCAGAGACAGGTGCCAACTATGGATTAGCAAAAAATATTCAGGATGGTAATATTCTGCACTGCTTCAACTGGAAGTACAACGACATCAAAGCAGAACTCAAGAATATTGCAGAGGCAGGTTTCACATCTGTACAGACATCTCCTGCACAGCCTGCAGGTTCAGGTGCATGGTACTGGCTGTATCAGCCTTATGCTTTCAATGTAGGTACAAACTCCCTTGGTTCAAAGAGTGACCTTCAGTCCCTTTGTCAGGAGGCTGAAAAATACGGTATCAAGGTTGTAGTTGACGTTGTAGCCAACCACCTTAACGGTGAGACTCACAGATGTCAGCAGGACCTTCAGGACTCTCAGTACTGGCACAATCACGGCGGTGTCAGCAACTGGTCTGACCGTTATCAGGTTACTCACGGCGAAATCGGTATGCGCGACCTTAACTCTGAGCATTCTTATGTTCAGCAGGTTGTTGCTAAATATATGAAAGAACTTGAGGGCATCGGTGTTGATGGTATCCGTTGGGATGCTGCAAAGCACATCGGTCTTCCCTCTGAGGATTGTAACTTCTGGCCTGCTGTTACAAGCAACAACAATATGTGGCACTATGGTGAAATTCTTGTTGGTCCTGATGACAGAGGTTCAGGTAACGAAGGTCTTATGAAAGAGTACACCAACTATATTACTGTTACAGACAGTAACTATGGTGCAGCTCTGAGAAACGCATTCGCAGGCGGAGGTGTTCCTTCTTCTTACGGTAACTGGTCAAACCGCGGTATCGCAGCAAACAAGCTCATCTATTGGGCAGAGAGCCACGATACATGGTCAAATGGTAACGACTGGGGCTTCTCCCACGGCATCAGCCAGAATAACATTGACAGAGCTTATGCAATTGCTGCTTCCAGAAATGGCACAAACGCTCTTTACTTCTCCAGACCCGGCACAGCAGATAAGAACAGCATCTGCTCAGGTCAGAAGGGTAGCACATCCTTCAAGAACAAGGAGGTTGCTGCTGTTAACCAGCTGAAGAATGCTTGTGTTGGCGAGAAGGATTACTATGTAACAGCAAACAACTGTGCAGTAGTTTGCCGTGAAAGCGGCGCAGTTATCGCCGCAGGTTCAGGCGGTGGCTTCTCCGTAAACGTTCCCAACGGTGGCGGCACAACAAAGCCCGGCACATACAAGGACCTTGTTTCCGGTTCCACATGGACAGTAACAAGCTCCACAATTTCCGGTCAGATTGGTTCTTCAGGTATCGCAGTTCTTCTTAACAAAGAAGTTAAGCCTGCAGGTCCTTCTGCAACAGTAACTCCCGGTTCACAGAGCTACAAGACAGATTCCCTCACACTTACTCTTAACTACTCCGATGCAACAAGCGGTCAGTATTCCATTGACGGCGGTGCATATCAGAATTTCTCAAACGGTCAGAAGATTACTATCGGCTCAGGTGTAGCATATGGAACAAAGACAACTGTTTCCGTAAAGGCTACTTCCTCCGCAGGTACATCTGATGTTGTAACATATACATACACAAAGGCAGACCCCTCTGCTACAGGTATCTACTTTGATAACTCCGGCAAAAACTGGAACACAGTTTATTGCTACATCTACAAGGACGGCAACAATGCTCCTGCACAGTGGCCCGGCACACAGATGCAGAAGGAAAACGGCAACGTATGGTTCTTTGAGCCTCCTGCAGGATTTGACAACAGCTATGTTCTCTTTACAGATAACAACGGCAATCAGGTTCCCGGTGCTAACGAGGCAGGCCTTGAGTACACAGGTTCTCCCATGATTTACAAGAACGATGCATGGGAAGATTATGTTCCCGAACCCAAACCCACACAGCCTGTGACAAAGCCTACACAGCCTGTAACAAAGCCCACAGAGCCCACAACTAAGCCCACACAGCCTACAGACCCCACACCCTCTTACTCATATATGATTGGTGACATTGATGCAAACCTTATCGTAAATGTTAAGGATGCAACTCTCGTTCAGAAGTATATTGCAGGTCTTGCATTGTTAGATGCACAGGAAAAAACCGCGGCTGATGTAGACTCTGACGGCGATGTTACAATCAAGGATGCAACACTTCTTCAGAAGTTTGTTGCAGAGGTTCTCACTAATACAAATATCGGCACAATTGTAGGAAATGTAGATGTACCCACACAGCCTACACAACCTACACAGCCCGATGATCCCACCGAGCCTGTGACAAAACCCACAGACCCTGTTGAGGAAAATACAATTGATCTTACTGCTCTTGGGGGCAAGATTGTAGCTATCAAGAACAATACATTCTCAACTCCCTATGCTTATGCATGGAAGTCCTCTGGTGAAGATGTAATGTCATGGCCCGGCAAGGCTATGGAGAAACTCAACTCTGAGTACTACTACATTGTACTTCCCGAGGATTGCGACAAGATTATCTTCAGCAATAATGGCGGCAATCAGACCAAAGACCTTGATATCCCTGCTGACTATGCAGTTTATAATCTCTCAGGCGGTAACTGGAACGGTACACTCTCTGATGTTGCGGATGTAAGAAGATTCCCTCTTGACGGTAATACAAATAATAACAACAATAATAACAATGATAATAAGGGTGAGTATATCTACCTCAAAGATAATGCAAACTGGGGTAATGTATACTGTCACTCCTGGGGTTCTGACGGTTCAGGCACATCCTGGCCCGGCACACAGATGGAGTCAGTAGGAAACGGTGTATACCGCATCCAGCTTCCTGCAGGACACACAAGTGTTGTATTCAACAACGGCTCAGGCACACAGACAAGTGACCTTTCAGCTCAGAAGGGTTCTGTATACAACAACCAGTCCAACAACTGGGAGACCTACGCAGGTTAATCTGCTGACGCAATCTCACTTTTTGTGATTTCTTTCTAGAAACAAGCTGACTTCTTCGGGAGTCGGCTTGTTTTTTGTTTTTTCAGAGGATTTATTGATTTTGACAGGGAAGGTGGCTATAATAATATAAAACTAAACCCAAGAGATGATAAAATGTTTGAACTTAAAAATCTGAGGGGTAATACCTTCTGCTATACAATGCCTACAAATATTGGCTTATATGTTACAAAGAATAAAGAGGTGTATGTGATTGACACCGGTGTCAACGAGAAATCTGCAAGGCGGATTGTGGATATAGTCCTAGAGCAGGGCTGGACGGTTAAAGCCATAATCCTCACTCACGCTCACACAGACCACGCAGGAGGTTGCAGGAGTCTTACTGAAATAACAGCGGCTAAGGCATACGCAACAGAATCTGAGAGAGTATTTGTTGAACAGCCTGAGCTGGAGCCTGCAGTAGTTTACGGGGCATATCCCTGCAGGGATTTCAGAGGGAAATTTATGAATACCCCTGAGTGTCAGGTGGAAGATATTGAGAGCCTTACACTGCCTGAGGGAATGGAGATTTTTCATCTGCCGGGACATTTTGCAGATATGATAGGTGTGAAAACTCCTGATGATGTTTATTTTGTGGCAGATGCTGTAATAAGTGACAGGACTCTGGAGACTTGTCCTATGAGCTATATATTTGATATAGAGAGTCAGTACAGAACTCTTGAGGATATAAAGAGGTATCAGGGCAGACTGTGTGTGCCTTCTCACGCAGAGCCTACAGAGGATATATCCTCACTTGCAGATATCAACAAAGAAAGCCTTGATAAAGTGAACAGGGTTATATTGAGCCTTCTGGAAAAACCTGCTACCCTTGAGGACCTGACAGCAGAAGTTACAAAGTTATGGGATTTGCCCGAAACCTATATGCAGTATGTAATGACAACCTCAGGTGTCAGGGGACATCTGACATATCTCAGACATAAGGGTGCTGTGGACTATGAGTTTTCACAGGGAAGAATGTACTGGAAAAAAGTGTAAGACTATATCCGGGAAAGACTGGACAACAGCATAACCTTGTGTTATAATAATCAGGCTTTCAAAAAAATGTGGGTGTAGCTCAGCTGGTTAGAGTACTTGCTTGACATGCAAGGGGTCGATGGTTCAAGTCCATTCATCCACACCAGAAAAACCCCTCTTTGTCCAAAGACAAAGAGGGGTTTTTCAACGAAATAAATCCCGTTGGGATTTGTGAAATACGCTTAGCGTGTGAAATATTGCTTTGCAATGTGAAATGCGCTATGGCGCGTGGGGATTTATTTTATTTCACTTTCTGCGGTAGCGGAAAATTTCACAATGAGCGCAGGTCATTATTTCACATCCGCAGGATATTTCACTTTCAATGTTCAGTACCATATGATATAATTAAAATATAAGAGGTGGTGTTTGTATGGCTGAATCTAAACTTCGTGAATTGTCAACAGATTTTGCGGTGAAAATTATCAAACTATGCGAAACCATCAAAGGACATTATTCCCTTGTTAATCAGCTTGAGCGTTCCGCAACTTCTATTGGTGCTAATATCCGTGAAGCTAATTATGCTCATGGTAAGCCTGATTTTATCGCTAAATTACAGATTGCTTTGAAGGAATGCTATGAAACAGAATATTGGATTGAATTGTTTGTCAAATCGGATATCCTAAATAGAGAAATGGCTGTTGATTTATATAATCAATGCGGTACAATCCGTCGTATTCTGATTGCTTCTATCAACACCGCAAAGGAGAATTCACAGTGACACATCATATGAACCTTAATCCCCAACCATTTTCTATGATTGCACAGGGAAAAAAGACTATAGAACTCAGACTTCTTGACGAAAAGCGAAAGGCTGTGTCGGTGGGGGATACTTTGATTTTTACAAACACAGAAAACACAGAGGAACAGCTTGTGTGCCTTGTGAAAAATCTTTATATATTCGATAGTTTTGAAAAACTGTACCAGGTGCTTCCCCTTGATAAATGCGGTTATCTGCCTGAGGAAATATCCTCTGCTTCCTATAAAGATATGGAAGAGTATTATTCACCCATGGAGCAGAAACGCTATGGGGTAGTGGGGATTGAGCTTGTTTTGCAGTAAGTTTTATTTTAATCTTGTATCAGATAAGAAACCAATATATAATTATATCACTTGATTATTATAAGTGAGGAGAAAATGGTAATGGAATATCAGGCAAAAAGTATTTTCATTTCTTATAAAAACGACGGAGAAGGGCGACATTTCGCAGGTAGACTGGCGGATAAACTTGAGAATATGGGATTTGGTGTTTATTATAATCCTAAAGAACAACACGCAGGAAATTTTCCTGAAAGACTGCGTAAGGCTGTAGAAAACTGCAAAGATTTTATTCTTGTTCTTACTCAATCTTGTCTTGATCAGCTTATCAATCACGAGAAAATTGATTGGGTAAGAGAAGAATTATTGACAGCGTACAAGTGTAATAAGAAAATAATTCCTTTGTTGTTGTCAGGTGTGTCCATGCCAAAAGATAAAGATGAAATGCCGGAGGATTTGCGGTTTCTTCCGGATACAGACGCAATTCTGGTAGCTGAACCCTATGACAGAGCCCCTTTGGATATTCTGTTGAGTTGGATGTTTTCTAAACCGGAAAAGGAGGATAAATACAAGAATAGTTTTAATAACAATCGAGAATATGATGTGAATCAGGATTTTATCGAGACATTGTCTTTGGCCCAATCCGGTGATGTTAAATCGATGTATGAAATTGGTATTATGTATTATTTTGGCTTTTCTTCCAATGGTGGGAGTGGAAGTAATGCGGATTATAAAGAAGCAGCAAAATGGTTTCTAAAGGTTGCTGAAACTGAAAACGAGTTTACTGCTCATGCAAATACAATGATAGCTAAAATGTACTTTTCAGGAGTAATGCCCAGGCATGGACAGTCGTTTGAAAAATGTCTTGAGCGTTATAAAATTGCCGCTGATGGAGATTCATATGCTAAATCCAAATACGATTTGATGACACTACAAGGTTTGGGTTGCTGTTTTGATTATTCTGAACTGGAAAAAAGGATTGCTTCCGGTAGTGATGAACAATATAGCGATGAAAGAATGGATAGCAGACTTTTTTGTGAAATCGCCTCTATTTATGTTTCCTATGGTCAGTTTGATAAAGCTGCCAAAATTTTTGAGAGAATAAAGAGGAAAAGTCCGGAAGTGGAATATTTAAAGGGTATGCTATATAAACGTGGCGTATATAATATTGCTCCCGGCTCGATTCCGATTCCCAATTATAGCGAAGCGGAGAGATGTTTCAGAAACGCTTCTGATGGAAATCATCTGGAAGCTACATATGAATTAGCAAATTTATATTTTAACCCTATTAACAAAGAACTTCCTGATTTCCATAAGGCAAAACACTACTTTGAAAAAGCTGCTCTTGAGGGACACACGGAATCTCAGTATAAACTGGGCTGGATATATGAATATGGATTGTCAGACGAAAAGAACATATTAAAAGCCATAGAGTGGTACGAAAAAGCTGTGATTAATGGTCACATTCTGGCATCTCTTCAGTTGGCACAGTTGTATCAACAATCAGAAGTTCTTGATTACAGAAAAGCATTTGAAAATGCAAAAAAATCCGCAGAAGACGTTACGGATATAGCACAGTTTATTTTAGCTAATCTGTATTTTTTTGGACGTGGTACAGAAGCTGATGTTGATATGGCTTATCGTTGGTATGAAGCGGCTTATAAGCATGGTATATATCAAGCAAAATTTATGTTGGATAAAATTGATAGAATGTTTTGATTATGATTATATGTAAAATAAGATTATGTGTTGAAAGGAGATTGAGTATATGAATTGTCCTAATTGTGGTGGAATAATTAATGTTGAAAAAAGATATTGTGAGTTCTGTGATACTACCTTTACCGAGAAGGAACTGGGACTTGCACAGGAGATACATACAGAGCCTGTGGAGGCTGAGACCGAGCCTGCAGAGCCTCAGAAAAAGAAGACTCTCACTGAGCAGAGACAAGAAGAACTTGAGAAGGAAAGAGCAAACCGCAAGGAGACTCCTGTGGATACCACAGGCCGCGATGTTGCCATCGGTGCAACAGTTTTCGGTATAATGGGGCTTTTCTCGGGAATACGCAGATTTTTCCGCAACTTTAAGCGCACAGTTTGTTTTATTCTGCTTATTGCCTTGGAAATCGGCTTTGCTTTTCTGATGATAAGCGGCAAGGTGTCTGAGCTTATACAGGGTGAAGCAGAGGGTTTTGTAGCAATGAATATTATTATTCTTGCAAATGCTCTGATTGCAGGTCTTATCAGCCGTATAGGCAGAATCCGTGCAGGTACGGCAATCACAGCGGTTATAAACTTCCTTGCTGTGGTGTGGGTGTTTATCTATCCTCTTATTGCAACAGGTTTCCAGGGTGTAACAGCACAGTATGTTGCAATCCTTGCTGTGATTGAAATGGCAGTCCTTGCGTTAAGCGTTGTGCTTTCTCACCTTGTTTACCGCAGATAACCCATTAATCGGATAATAAATTACTATCCATTACCCCGACCTATTATTTGGTCGGGGTGTCTTTGTTATTATTCACAAAACCTACGGATATCTCTTATAAATAATCTACATTTAAGGGGTGGCTTGTTTTGTTGACTTGTGTCGGGTTTATGTGATATAATTACGATGTTGTAATGTTTTCTGTAACTGGCGGATTTAGTGGGTTACCACATGGGAGCAGAAAACCTGTTAATTGTCGACCGCCTGGGCAGACTTGTAGCATTACTACAGGTCTGCCCGGTTTTGTTTTTATTTACTTTTCCCATTTGGAACGGAGGTATATTTATGAAAAAAGTTGCAGTTATTATGGGTAGCGACAGCGACCTGCCCGTTGTAAGAAAAGCAACCGATATCCTCAAGCAGTTTGGTGTACCCTTTGAGGTGAGAGTTCTCTCTGCACACAGAACCCCCCTTGAGGCTTCTGAGTTTGCACGTTCTGCAAGAGATAACGGCTTCGGCGTTATTATCTGCGCAGCAGGTATGGCGGCTCACCTTGCAGGTGCTTTTGCGGCTAACTGCTCACTGCCTGTTATCGGTATTCCTGTTAAATCCAAGTATCTTGACGGTGTTGATGCACTTCTCTCAACTGTACAGATGCCTACCGGTATGCCTGTTGCAACAGTTGCTATTGACGGAGCTGCCAACGCCGCCTTGTTGTCTGTTCAGATACTTGCACTCTCTGATGATGAGCTGTGTGCAAAGTATGACGAGTACAGACAGAAGGCTACACAGACAGTACTTGAAAAAGACCGCGCAATTCAGAGCGAGTTTGCAAACTGATTGAGCGGATTATATATACAATATAAACCAAGCAAAAACCAATCTAATCTATTTTTTATTAAGGAGTTTTAATTATGAAAGAACTTGTTTACAGAGGTAAGACAAAAGACGTATTCGCACTTGAGAACGGCAACTACGAGCTCAAGTTCAAAGATGATTGCACAGGCAAAGACGGCGTTTTTGATCCCGGTGAGAACGCAGTAGGCCTTACAATCGAGGGCGTTGGCAAGGTTAACCTTGAGATGTCTGTTTACTTCTTTGAGCTTTGCAAGGCTGCAGGTATCAAGACTCACTATGTATCTGCTGATATGGATACAGTTACTATGGAAGTTCTCCCTGCAAAACCCTTCGGCAAAGGTCTTGAGGTTATCTGCCGCAAGAAGGCAGTAGGTTCTTTCTTCCGCCGTTACAAGGATTATGTTGAAGAGGGTGCAGACCTTCCCAACTATGTTGAGATGACATTCAAGAACGATGCACTGGGCGATCCCCTGGTAACTCCTGACGGTCTTGAGGTTCTTGGTGTTATGACTCCTGCTCAGTACAAAGCTGTTAAGGAAATGACACAGAAGATTACTGATATCGTTGATGCAGAGATGGTAAAGAGAGGTATGAACCTTTACGATATCAAGTTCGAGTTCGGTTATGTTGGTGACGAGGTATTCCTCATTGACGAAATCGCATCCGGTAATATGAGAGTTTACAAGAACGGCGAGTATATCGATCCCATGACTCTCTCCAAACTTTTCTTTGAATAATTTATAAAAAATATCCCTCAGGCTCCCTGGTTTTTACGGGGAGCCATCGGACTTTACATAACACATAACGCGTAATCTCGGAGGTGCTCTTGAATGGGCGGTTTTTTCGGTGCAGTTTCTAAGAGAGACTGTGTTTTAGACGTGTTCTTCGGTGTTGACTATCACTCTCATCTGGGAACTTCCAGAGCGGGTATTGCAAGTTTTTCTGATGATGACGGTTTTCAGCGTCATATCCACAATATCGAGAACACTCCTTTCAGAACAAAATTTGAAAATGACCTGGATAAAACAAAGGGCAGAGTTTGTATCGGTTGTATCAGCGATACAGGTCCCCAGCCCCTGCTGATTTATTCTCACAACGGCATTTATTCTATCAGCATTGTGGGTGTAATCAATAACCAGGCTGCACTTGCACAGGAACTTCTGGATACAGGTAAGGTCCACTTTGGTGCTATGGGTGGCGGCAAGGTTAACGCAACAGAGCTTGTGGCAACACTCATCGACCAGAAGAAGGATTTTGCAGAGGGTATTGAGTATGCCCAGAGCCGAATTGAAGGCTCCCTGTCAATCCTTATTATGACAGATAAAGAGGAACTTATTGTAGCTCGTGATAAGTGGGGACGTACACCGGTTGTCATCGGCAAGAATGATGAAGGCCACTGTGTCAGCTTTGAGTCCTTTGCTTTCAAGAAACTGGGCTATTCAACTGTCAGAGAGATTGGAGCAGGTGAGATTGTAAAACTCACTGCAGAGGGTGAAGAAGTCCTCAGAGAGCCCAACAAGAAGATGAAAATCTGCTCTTTCCTCTGGACTTATTACGGTTATCCCAACTCCACCTATGAGGGTGTGAATGTTGAGGTAATGAGAAATAAAAACGGCGAGATTATGGCTCGTGATGAGATGAAGAACGGCACCTACAAGGATGTGGATTTTGTGTGCGGTGTTCCTGATTCAGGTATTCCTCACGCAATCGGCTACGCAAACTTCTGCGATAAACCCTTTGCCCGTCCTTTCATCAAGTACACTCCCACCTGGCCCAGAAGCTTTATGCCAAAAAACCAGAATGTGCGTAATCACGTTGCAAAGATGAAACTTATTCCTGTTGAGGAACTTATCGAGGGTAAGAAACTCCTCTTTGTTGACGATAGTATCGTCCGCGGTACACAGCTGAGAGGTACAGTCAATTTCCTTTATGACAATGGTGCCGAGGAGGTTCATATGCGTTCTGCTTGTCCTCCCATTATGTACGGTTGTAAATATCTTAACTTCTCTTCCAGCACATCAGAAATGGACCTGCTCTCTCGCAAGATTATTATGGAACTTGAGGGCGAAGAGGGATTTGAACATCTGGAAGAATATGCATCAAGTACCACAGAGCGAGGCAGAAAAATGCGTGAGCTTATCTGTGAGAAATTTGGTTTCAAATCACTTGAGTTCCAGTCACTTGACGGAATGATTGAGGCTATCGGCCTGCCTGCAGATTGTGTCTGCACATATTGTTGGAACGGAAAGGAATAAATTATTATGAGTAATTCTAGATCTGAAAGTTACGCAGCAGCCGGTGTTGATATTACCGCAGGTTACAAGGCTGTTGAACTTATGAAAGCACACATCAAGCGTACCCGCAACGAGGGTTGCCTTGACGATGTAGGCGGCTTCGGCGGTTGCTTTGGTCTTCCCACAGGTATGGAAGAGCCTGTACTTGTTTCCGGTACAGACGGTTGCGGTACTAAGGTTAAACTTGCCATGCTCCTTGATAAGCACGACACGATCGGTATCGATGCAGTTGCAATGTGCGTAAACGATATTATCTGCTGTGGCGCAAAGCCCCTGTTCTTCCTTGACTATATCGCTTGTGGCAAGAACTTCCCCGAGAAGATTGCTACTATCGTTGGCGGTGTTGCAGAGGGCTGCGTACAGTCAGGTGCCGCTCTCATCGGCGGTGAAACTGCAGAGCATCCCGGTCTTATGCCTGTTGATGACTACGACCTGGCAGGTTTTGCAGTAGGCATTGTTGACAAGAAGAAAATGATTGACAACTCCCAGGTTAAAGCAGGAGACGCTATCATCGCTCTCAAATCCAGCGGTGTTCACTCCAACGGCTTCTCCCTTGTAAGAAAGGTATTTGACGTTGACAATGCAGACCTTAACAAGACCTATGATGAGCTGGGCGGTAAGTCTCTGGGCGAGACACTCCTTACACCTACAAAGATTTATGTTAAGTCTGTACTTGCTCTTATAGAGCAGATGAATGTTAAGGCAATCTCCCACATTACAGGCGGCGGCTTCTACGAGAACATTCCCCGTTCACTCCCCAAGGGACTGTCTGCAAAAATCAAGACAGAGGATGTTCAGATTCTTCCTATCTTCAAACTCATTCAGCAGGTTGGCGATATTCCCGAGAGAGATATGTTCAACACATTCAATATGGGTGTTGGTATGAGCATTGTTGTTGATAAGGAAAACGCACAGAAGGCAGTTGAGATTCTGAGTGTAAACGGTGAAGAGGCTTACATCCTGGGCGAGGTTGTAGAGTCTGACGAGGGTGTTATCTTATGGTAAGTGATAAGAAGGTGCGTATTGCCGTACTGGTTTCCGGTGGCGGCACAAATCTTCAGGCACTTATTGACTCACAGAAAAGCGGCGTTATAAAAAGCGGCGAGATTGTACTTGTGCTTTCCAACAAAGCAGATGCTTATTCTCTTGAGAGAGCAAGGAATGCAGGTATTCCCGCTGTGGCTGTTACAAAGGCTGAGTTTGGTGCTGACTTTGAGAATAAGATTATAAAAACCCTTGAGGAGAATAACATTGACCTGATTGTACTTGCAGGTTTTATGTGCATTCTTTCAAAGGATTTTACAGACAGATATAAAAACAGAATTATCAATATTCACCCCTCACTTATTCCTGCATTTTGCGGAGAGGGCTTCTACGGACTGAGAGTTCATAGAGCTGCCCTTGAAAAGGGAGTTAAAGTGTCCGGTGCAACAGTTCATTTTGTGAACGAAATTCCTGACGGCGGCGAGATTATTATGCAGAAAGCCGTTGAGGTAATGGAGGGGGATACCCCCGAAACTCTCAGTGCAAGAATTCTGGAGAATGCAGAGTGGAAGATTCTGCCTCTTTCAACAGAACTTGTATGCGAGAAAATTCTTAATAACCAAATCTGATTTTTATATAGAGAGAAGGAGACAAACCAATGGATATCTATAAGATTAATTGTATCAAAGAACTTCTGAGCAGTAACACATACCCCGGCAGAGGCATTATCATCGGTAAATCCGATGACGGCAAAAAGGCAGTAACCGCTTACTTCATTATGGGCAGAAGCGACAACAGCCGTAACAGAGTTTTCATCGAGAATGGCGATGAGGTTATCATTCATCCCTTTGATGCTTCCAAGGTAGAGGACCCTTCTCTCATTATTTACTCTCCCATAAGAGTATATGAGAACAAACTGATTGTTACAAACGGTGACCAGACAGACACAGTTTACGATGGCCTTGCATCCGGTATGAGCTTTGAGGATGCACTTACTCAGCGTGAGTTTGAGCCTGATGCTCCCAACTTCACACCCCGAATCAGCGGTATGATTACATTTGACGAGAATGACTTTACATACAAGATGAACATTCTCAAGAGTGCAGATAAAGAGGGTACAGCTTGTAACCGCTTTAACTACTCTTACAAGGCACTTGCAGGTCTTGGTCACTTTATCCACACTTATGTGTGTGACGGCAATCCCATCCCCACATTCCAGGGTGAGCCTGAGAGAGTATACATTCCCTCTGATATTGACGAGTTCACCCAGGCAATCTGGAGTACTCTCAACGAGCAGAACAAGATTTCTCTCTATGTTCGCTTTGTTGACCTTGAGACAGGGGACGTAGAGAACAGAATGATTAACAAGAACGCTTAACCCAAAGCATTAAGGAGAATGAAAATGAAAGAGTTTGAACTTAAATACGGTTGTAACCCCAACCAGAAACCCTCAAAGATTTATATGACAGACGGCAGAGAACTTCCTATCGAGATTCTCTCCGGCAGACCCGGTTACATCAACTTCCTTGATGCATTCAACAGCTGGCAGCTGGTAAAGGAAATCAAAGAGGCAACAGGTATGGTTGCTGCAACATCCTTCAAGCACGTAAGCCCCACATCTGCAGCAGTAGGACTTCCTCTCTCAGATGCTCTGAAGAAGGCTTGTTTTGTTGATGACATTGAGGGACTTGACGAGTCACCCCTTGCTTGTGCTTATGCAAGAGCAAGAGGCACAGACAGAATGTCCTCTTTTGGTGACTGGATTGCACTTTCTGATGTTTGCGACCTGAAAACCGCAGAACTCATCAAGCGTGAGGTATCCGATGGTGTTATCGCTCCCGGATACACAGACGAGGCACTTGAGGTTCTCAAGTCCAAGCGTAAGGGCAACTACAATATCGTAAAAATCGATCCCGACTATGTTCCTCAGGAGATCGAGACAAAGATGGTTTACGGTATCACATTCGAGCAGGGCAGAAACAACTTTGAAATCAACAATGCTCTCCTTGAGAATATCGTAACACAGAACAAAGAAATTCCCGAGAGTGCAAAGCGCGACCTTATCATCGCTCTTATCACTCTGAAATATACACAGTCCAACTCCGTATGCTATGCTAAGGACGGTCAGGCAATCGGTGTTGGCGCAGGTCAGCAGTCCAGAATCCATTGCACACGTCTTGCAGGTAACAAGGCTGATATCTGGCATCTTCGTCAGCACGAGAAGGTTCTGAACCTTCCCTTCAAGCCTGAGGTTGGCAGACCTGAGAGAGATAACGCAATTGATGTTTATATCTCTGACGACAGTGACGATGTACTGGCAGACGGCATCTGGGAGCAGTTCTTCACAGAGAAGCCTGCAGAGTTCACAAAGGCTGAGAAGAGAGCATACCTTGATTCCATCACAGGTGTTGCACTTGGCTCAGATGCATTCTTCCCCTTCGGTGATAACATCGACCGTGCAAAGCGCTCAGGTGTATCCTATATTGCTGAGCCCGGCGGCTCTATCCGTGACCAGATTGTTATTGATACCTGCGACAAGTACGGTATCGCAATGGCATTCACAGGAATGAGACTGTTCCATCACTAATCATAGGCTTCTCCTTGAGGAAACTCCCTTGATAAGGGAGATGTCTGCAACGCAGACAGAGGGTTTGCCGTTCCTGCAAGGAGAAGCTGTCACCGCAGGTGACTGATGAGGTGTAGGACACTTCAGTGTCCGTTATACAGGTGAGATTACTGGTGAGTATTTACACCTCATCCGCCTCACTATGTTCGGCACCTTCCCCTCAAGGGGAAGGCGTAATCAGTGATCAGATAAAAAAGAATTAACAGAGGTGAAACCTATGAGAATAATGGTAGTAGGTGGCGGTGGCAGAGAACACGCCATCATAAAAAAACTCAGCGAAAGCCCCAGAGTTACTGAGATTTTCGCATTGCCCGGCAACGGCGCTATCGCATCCCTTGCAACCTGCGTTAATATCGGTGCCAAGGATATCGAGGGTATTGTAAAGTTTGCAAAGGAGAATAACATCCAGTTTGCTGTTGTTGCTCCTGATGATCCCCTGGTGCTTGGTGCTGTTGATGCTCTCCACAAAGAGGGTATTCCTTGCTTCGGTCCTGAGAGTAAGGCAGCTATTATTGAGGGCAGCAAAATCTTCTCCAAGAATATGATGAAAGAAGCAGGTATTCCTACTGCTGAGTACGAAACCTTCCATAATATGGATGATGCACTTGCTTATCTTGAAAACTGTGCTATCCCTGTTGTTATCAAGGCTGACGGTCTTGCACTTGGCAAGGGTGTTGTTATTGCAATGACTCGTGACGAGGCAAAGCAGGCTGTCAGAGAGATGATGGAGGACAAGGTGTTTGGGGACTCCGGCAGCAACATTGTTATCGAGGAATTCCTTACAGGTCCCGAGGTTTCTGTTCTTTCTTTCACAGACGGCAATGTGGTTGTTCCCATGGTTTCATCTATGGACCACAAGCGTATCGGCAACGATGACACAGGACTTAATACAGGCGGTATGGGTACAATTGCTCCCAACCCCTACTATACACAGGAAATCGCCGACAGATGTATGAAAGAAATCTTCCTTCCCACAATGGAGGCTATGAATAAACTGGGCAGAACCTTCAAGGGTTGCCTCTACTTTGGTCTTATGATTACAGAGCAGGGTCCCAAGGTTATCGAGTATAACTGCCGTTTCGGTGACCCCGAGACACAGGTTGTACTGCCCCTCCTTAAGACTGACCTCTTTGATATTATGGAGGCAGTTGAAAACGGCACACTCAAAGATATCAATGTTGAGTTCAAGGATGAGAGTGCTTGTTGTGTTGTTATGGCGTCTGAGGGTTATCCCAAGAAGTACGCAACAGGATATGAGATTACATACGATATGGACCTGGAAGCAGAAATTTATGTTGCAGGTGCAAAGGCTGAGGATGGCAGACTTTATACAGCAGGCGGCAGAGTTCTGGGTGTTGTATGCACAGCGCAGAACCTCTCACTTGCAGTTGAGAAGGCATACCGTGAGGTAGAGAAGGTTCACTTTGAGAATGCTTACTACCGCTCTGATATCGGCAAAAAAGCACTTAAGGTTCTGGAGGAAAACTAAAATGGTATACAGATTATATGTAGAAAAGAAAGAGGGACTTACTGCTGAGGCACAGTCTCTCAGAAATGAAATTAACAACCTGTTGATGATAAAGTCTCTCACAGACCTTCGTGTTATCAACAGATACGATGTAGAGAATATTGACAAGGACCTCTTTGATTATGCAAAGACTACTGTATTCTCTGAGCCTCAGCTTGATAATATAAGCTCTGAGCTTCCCGATACATCTGATTGCATCGTTTTTGCAACTGAGTATCTCCCCGGTCAGTTTGACCAGAGAGCAGACTCTGCTGCACAGTGTATCCAGCTTATCTCTCAGTGTGAGCGTCCCACAGTCCGTACAGCAAAGGTTTTCTTGCTTTACGGCAATGTTACAGAGGAAGAGCTTTCTGTTATCAAGAACTTCATTATCAACCCTGTTGAGAGCCGCGAGGCACAGCTTGAGACCTACGACTCCCTTGCATTTGAGTGCGAGATTCCCGAGGGGGTAGAGACTCTCACAGGCTTCTGCAAACTGGACAAAACAGGTCTTGCAGAGTTTGTAGAGAAGTATGGTCTTGCTATGGATGCAGACGATATCGAGTTCTGCCAGAACTACTTTATCTCTGAGGACAGAGATCCCACAATCACAGAAATCAGAATGATTGACACATACTGGTCTGACCACTGCCGTCACACCACATTCCTTACAAATATTGACAACGTTACATTCTGTGACGAACTTCTGGAGGGTGCATACAACAGATACCTTCAGACACGTGAGGCTATGGGCAGAACAGAAAAGCCCAAGTCACTTATGGATATTGCAACTCTTGCTGCAAAGTTCCTTCGTGCAGAGGGCAAACTCCCGAATCTTGACGAGTCCGAAGAAATCAACGCTTGTACAGTAAAAATCAAGGTTGAGATTGATGGCAAAGAGGAAGACTGGCTCCTCCTCTTCAAGAACGAAACTCACAATCACCCCACAGAAATCGAGCCTTTCGGTGGTGCGGCTACATGTATAGGCGGTGCTATCCGTGATCCCCTTTCAGGCCGTTCCTATGTATATGGTGCAATGCGTGTAACAGGTGCAGCTGACCCCACAGTTCCCGTTGCTGATACAATCGAGGGTAAGCTCTCTCAGAGAAAGATTGTTACAACTGCTGCTGCAGGTTACAGCTCCTACGGTAACCAGATTGGTCTTGCAACAGGCATTGTTGACGAGCTTTATCACCCCGGCTATATGGCAAAGCGTATGGAAATCGGCGCAGTTATTGCGGCTGCTCCCCAGGAGAATGTTCGCCGCGAAGTTCCTGCTCCAGGCGATGTAGTTATCCTCCTTGGCGGTAAGACAGGCCGTGACGGTTGCGGCGGTGCTACAGGTTCTTCCAAGTCTCACACACTTTCTTCTATAGAGACCTGCTCTGCTGAGGTTCAGAAGGGTAATGCTCCCGAAGAAAGAAAACTCCAGAGACTTTTCAGAAACAAAGAAGCATCCCTCCTTATCAAGCGTTGTAACGACTTTGGTGCAGGCGGTGTTTCCGTTGCTATCGGTGAACTTGCAGATGGTCTTAAGATTAACCTGAATGCAGTTCCCAAGAAGTACGAAGGTCTTGACGGCACAGAACTTGCAATCAGCGAATCTCAGGAGAGAATGGCTGTTGTAGTTGAGCCCGGCGATGTAGAAAAATTCAAGGCTCTTGCTGCTGCAGAAAACCTTGAGGCAACTATTGTTGCTGAGGTTACCGAGGAACCCAGACTTGTTATGACATGGGGTGACAAGGCAATCGTAAACCTTTCCAGAGAATTCCTTAACTCCAACGGTGCTGAAAAGCACATTGATATTGCTCCCGCTGCTCCTGTTCTTTACAAGAAAGAAGCAGGTGAGAGCTTCACAGAAAATATGAAAGCTCTTGTAGCAGATCTTAACGTTTGCTCCAAGCGCGGTCTTTCTGAGAGATTCGACTCCACCATCGGCGCAGGTACAGTTCTGATGCCCTTCGGCGGTAAGTACCAGAGAACTCCCATTCAGGCTATGGTTAACAAGGTTTCTGTTGAGCGTAAGCATACAGATACAGTTTCCTTTATGTCCTGGGGCTTCAACCCCTTTGTAAGCGAGAAGAGCCCCTACCACGGTGCATATCTTGCAGTTGTTGAGTCCCTTGCAAAACTGGTTGCAACAGGCGGCTCTATGGACGGTGCTTACCTTACATTCCAGGAGTACTTTGAGAGCCCCCGTACTGACGCACAGCGTTGGGGCAAACCCCTCTCTGCACTTCTCGGTGCTTTTGATGCACAGCTTGACTTTGAGATTGCATCCATCGGCGGTAAGGACTCTATGAGCGGTAGTTTCGAGAATATCGATGTACCTCCCACACTTGTTTCCTTTGCTGTTACAACAGGCAATGTAAAGACTGTTACATCTCCTGAGTTCAAGGGCGCAGGCCACAAGGTAGTTCTCCTTACACCTCAGTTTAATAAGTACGGTCTCCCTGATAAGGACAGCCAGAAGGAAGTATTTGCAACTGTTGAAAAACTCATCCGTGATGGCAAGGTTCTTGCAGCATATACACCCGGCTTTGGCGGTATTGCAGAGGCTGTATATAAAATGGCAATCGGTAACGGCATCGGCTTTGAGTTTGCAGATGGCATTACAAGCGAAGAAATCTTTGATTGCTGCTACGGCGGTTTTGTGCTTGAACTTGCTGATGATACACAGGTAGGCTCGGTGCTGGGTACAACAACTGATGCAACTGAAATCAGATTCGGCGGTGAGGCTGTTTCCGTAACTGCTCTTTCCGACCTTTACGAGAATAAGCTGGAGGATGTATTCAGCTGTAACATCGACCAGGGCAAGAGAGAAATCCCCACTCTGAACTTTGACGGCAAGGCACAGATTGCTCCTGCAATCAAGGTTGCAAAACCCAAGGTGCTTATTCCCGTATTCCCCGGCACAAACTGTGAGTATGACTCTGCAAAGGTTATGCGTGACGCAGGTGCTGAGGCTGAGATTATAGTTATTAAGAACCTTACTCCCGCACAGGTTACAGAGAGTGTTGAGTACTTTGCAAATGCGCTCAAGTCCGCTCAGATGGTATTCATCCCCGGCGGTTTCTCAGGCGGTGACGAGCCTGACGGTTCAGGTAAGTTCATCACAGCATTCTTCCGTAACAAAGCAGTTACCGAGCAGGTACACGAGCTTCTCAAGAATCGTGACGGTCTTATGTGCGGTATCTGTAACGGCTTCCAGGCTCTTATCAAACTGGGCCTTGTTCCTTACGGCGAGATTATTGATACAGACGAGAATTGCCCCACACTTACATACAACACAATCGGACGCCACCAGTCCAAGCTTGTTAATGTTCGTGTTGCTTCCAACCTGTCACCCTGGCTCAGGTATTCACCTGTTGGTGAGACATACCTGACACCTATCTCTCATGGTGAGGGCAGATTCCTTGCAAGTGATGAGCTTATCCAGAAACTTATCGCAAATGGTCAGGTTGCAACTCAGTATGTTGACCTTCAGGGCAATGCTACTGCAGATATCCAGTTTAACCCCAACAATTCCGCTTACGCTATTGAGGGTATCACATCTCCCGATGGTCGTGTATTCGGTAAGATGGGTCACTGTGAGCGTATCGGCAATGGTCTTTACAAGAATGTTCCCGGTAATTCTGATATGGGTATTTTCCGCGCTGCAGTTGATTATTTCAAATAATTTATTATAAACTTAATACAGCAGAAGGCTTCATAAATTGGGGTAAAAAAACACTTGACTTTTGAAGCCTTTTGCAGTAACATAGTAGAAATATTTATTTCTAAAAAAGATGATGAAAGAGGAGGACTAAATCATGGCATTCTATTACAGTGAGCCTTCACGCACATTCAGTGAGTATCTTCTTGTTCCCGGTTATACTTCCGAGGAATGCATTCCTGCAAATGTTAATCTGAGCACACCTCTTACAAAGTTCAGAAAAGGTCAGGAAGAACCTGCAATCAAACTTAACATTCCTATGGTTTCTGCTATTATGCAGTCCGTTTCCAACGATACAATGGCTATCGCACTTGCAAAAGAGGGTGGCGTATCCTTTATCTACGGTTCTCAGACAATTGAGGACGAGGCAGCTATGGTTGCTCGTGTTAAGGGCTACAAGGCTGGTTTTGTTGTAAGCGACTCCAACCTTACTCCCGATTCAACTCTGGCTGATGTTCTTTCTCTCTATGAGATTACAGGTCACAGCACAATGGCTGTTACTGAGGATGGTACCCAGAACGGCAAACTCCTTGGTATTGTTACAGGCAGAGATTACAGAGTAAGCCGTATGTCTGCAGACGAGAAGGTAGTAGATTTTATGACTCCTCTTGCAGACCTTATTGTTGCTCCCGAGAGTACAACTCTTAAGGAAGCAAACGATATTATCTGGGAGCATAAGCTCAATTCTCTTCCCATTGTAGACAAAGAGGGCAATCTCCTTTACTTTGTATTCCGCAAGGACTACTCTCAGCATAAAGAGAATCCCAACGAGGTTCTTGACAGCCAGAAGAGATACATTGTAGGCGCAGGTATCAACACACTTGACTACGAAAAGAGAGTTCCTGCTCTTGTTGAGGCTGGTGCAGACGTTCTCTGTATCGACTCCTCCGAGGGTTACACCTGCTGGCAGGCAAAGACTCTCAAGTTCATCCGCGATAAGTACGGCGACACAGTTAAGGTTGGTGCAGGTAACGTTGTTGACCGCGATGGCTTTATGTTCCTTGCAGAGGCAGGCGCAGACTTTATCAAGGTTGGTATCGGCGGCGGCTCTATCTGTATCACCCGTGAGACAAAGGGTATCGGCAGAGGTCAGGCAACTGCTCTTATCGAGGTTGCAGCAGCAAGAGACGAGTACTTTGAGAAGACAGGTATCTATATTCCTATCTGCTCTGACGGCGGTATCGTTCACGATTATCATATGACTCTTGCACTTGCAATGGGTGCTGACTTTATGATGCTGGGCAGATACTTCGCAAGATTTGACGAGTCCCCCACAAACAAGCTCATTATCAACGGTACTTATGTTAAGGAGTACTGGGGCGAGGGTTCAAACCGCGCTCGTAACTGGCAGAGATACGACCTTGGCGGTAAGACTAAACTTTCCTTTGAAGAGGGTGTTGACTCCTATGTAACATACGCAGGTCCCCTTAAGGACAATGTTGCAAAGAGCCTTTACAAGGTTAAGTCCACAATGTGCAACTGCGGTGTTATCAACATCCCCGACCTGCAGAAGAATGCAAAACTCACAGTAGTTTCCTCTACATCTATCGTTGAGGGCGGCTACCACGATGTTATGCTTAAGACAGCAGGCCAGTCCAACAGATAATTTTATATCAAATATAACAAAACGCTATGCAGTGTAAAATTTGCATAGCGTTTCTTTTTATGTGTTCAGAATGTAAATTGCAAGATTCAGATACCCTGCAAAGGTTACCCACAGCAGGTAGGGGAGCATAAGGTAGCCTGCCCGCTTATCTATCCTGTAAAAAGCAACGGTTGTGGCAATAATCAGTCCCCACAGCACAAGAAGCCATATAAAGGCAAAGAGGTATGCCTCTAAACTGAAGAAGATGATTGACCAGCAGAAGTTGAAGAACAGTTGCACAAAGTACAGGGTGAGGGCGTTCCGTCTTTGTACTCCTTCGCCCTTTTGCCACACAAGGTAGGACGCAATACCCATCAGCACAAAGAGGATGGTCCACACCACAGGGAAGAGCCATGAGGGAGGAGACAGGGGCGGTTTTGTGACGGAGCCGAAAGCCTCCATACTTCCCATTGTGAGCAGAGCGGATAATCCACCTACAGCCAGGGGGATAGCAATAAACAATAAAAGTCTTTTCCAATGAATTTTCAGAAAAAACACCTCCTTGTGAATTATATTGCACAGGGAGATGTTTAATTCATATTTTGCGTAAAGAAAAGGTCCCGACTTATATAAAGTCAGGACCTTATTTGGTTTTGCTTTTATATTATGTGAATGTGTAAGTTGAGCAGGTATACTTGCCGCTGCTTTCGCCATCGATGTAGTAACCGATGCCGTCCTTTCCTGTGAGGGTGATGTCAACGGTCTGCTTACTGCCGTCTGTGAAGATGATATTCTGATAATCCTCGTAACTGAATGTGATGGAATAAATCTTCTGACTCTGGCTGTTTGTCTTTACATAAGTCATATTCTCACCGGGCCATGTAGCCTTTGTGCCTGCAGTACCCCATACATAAGCCTTCACAGTACCCCAGTTGTAATTATCTGTAAAGTAAACTGTGATTTCGTCAGATACAGGAATATCAGAGTCTGCAAGACTGCCGCCTGCTGCCTTGATGATTGCTTCAAGTTCAGCAATAAGGTTGTCTGTTACTGCTGAGTCCTTTGTGACCTTCAGGTTATATTTGAGAGCCTGATACTGGTCGTAGGAGCTGTAGATATAGTTTGCTGCAAGGAGGTTTTCGATGTTTTCTTCGTCATACTCGGGAACAGTAACATCGGGAACAGATGTAATCTCTGTAGGCTCCTCTGTTGTAGTTGCTATTACAGTTGTTGTAACAGGAACAGTAGTTTCCTCGGTTGTCTCTGTGGGGATAACTGTATTCTCTGCTTCAAATCCGTCAATAAGACCTGCAACGTACTTCTGAATGTCGGTTGCATCCTTGATGTTTACAGAGTTATCAGCATTTACATCAGCTTCTTTTAAAGCAATATCCTCAGGAGAAACAAGACTTGCGCAGTATTTCTGAATGAGAGTTGCATCCTTGATATTTACATCTGTGTCAAGGTCAGCATCACCGATGATACGCAGTGTAGCGCCAACTGATGCAATTGCCTTTGTTTTCTCTGAGAAGAGAACGATAAGCTTGTTTGTGCTTGTGTTGAAATTAAATGTGTAAACACCGCCTGTTGCAACCAGTGTGCAGTCACCTGCACCTGAGGTCATCTCCCAACCACCTGAGGATGATGTTGTGGTTGTGTTCTGGATTGTACCGCCGTTGCCAAGCCAGGTGGAGCCTTCCATAACCTTGAACTTGTATGTGCCTGCTGCGAGTTCAAGGGTGCGTGTAACAATATTTGCCTCAGCGGTCTTTGTGAATGCATCCTTCTGGTCCCAGTTGTTGAAGGCACCGGGCAGATATACATCAGCATACTCGGGAGTATCTTCATTCTCCCAGTGACCGCGGGAGTCACCTGTGATGAAGTAGTTTACATCAGAACCTCTATTGCCTGCAATCCATGTGTGGGATACTGTGCCGTTCTTTACTCTGTGGAATGTTACATCGGTAACATCTGCAGGAACTTTCAATTCCCAACCTGCGGAGGTAAGGGTTGCTGTGTACTCTTTGCCTGTGGCATTGTCAACAAGAGTCACAACTCTGTCTACGCTGTTAAGTACCCAGTCTGTGTCTGCACCGCTGGACTTAAGTGTGATTGTGATTTCCTGTGCAG
Organism: Oscillospiraceae bacterium; assembly: GCA_015065665.1. GTDB lineage: Bacteria > Bacillota > Clostridia > Oscillospirales > Acutalibacteraceae > Ruminococcoides. The sequence continues at coordinate 28,554 of SVPX01000005.1, forward strand.
GGACAACAGTTGTTATCTCAGGAACAGTTGTTGTTACTTCGGGAGCATCTGTTGATGTAGCAGGTGTAGTAACCTCTGTTGTGTCTGCAGGTTTTGTTGCAGGAGCAGAGGGCTTTGTATCGTCAACAGGTTTGTCGATAGCCTCTGTGTCAAAGGGGATGATGTAACTGCACTGAGGCATTGTTTCGTTGTAGTACATATTTGTGCCGTTGAAGAGGATGCAATCCTCGTAAACCTCAACGATATAACCCTCAGAAAGACCAAGTACTTCATCACGGTTTACAGAGCCGTTAATAAGGCGTCTTACACCGCCGATAGCAGAGTTGTGCATCATAACAGCAGATGTACCTGAGTTGTCGGAGTAGTTATACTGAGCGGAAAGTTCAAGGTGTGTGTGACCTGTGATGATAACACATTCCTTGTAGGTTTCCATAAGCTTTATAAAGCGCTGAACATCGGGATTTGACTTTACGAGTCCAAGGTTGTAGTAGTAGGGAGCGGTACTTTTGTCACCTGAACCCCAACCTGCCACATTGGCGTGTTCAATGATAAAGATGTTTTTGCCGTCTGTGGAGTATTTCTTCAGAAGTCCCTCAAGCCAGTCAAGCTGAGCTTCAGAAAACTGTGTGCCCTTGTTTGTATAGAAACCGCCTTCCAGCGCCATAAAGATAAAGTGGTCGCCTGTGGTAGGCTCTGTTACCTCAAAGTAGGGTTTGCCTGCTTTGATTGTTTCCTCTGTAGAGTCAAGACCTGTTGCCTTGATAAAGGGAGTATTGTTGTTGTAGTAGTTGCCGTTTTCATTCCATACAGTACCAACATCATGGTTACCGTTTGATTCGTAAATGGGCTTTGAGTAGGAGGAATCAGCAAGGATTTTCTGATATCTCTTGTATTCCGCAGCGAATGTTCTGTTGCCATCCTGGTCATTTACCACATCACCGGATACAACACTGAAGTCAACATCTCTGTCGTTGAGAGTTTCAAATGCCGCTTTCAGATGTGTCTCATCGTTGGGATAAGAGTTGCCGCCATAACTGTCGTTTGCAAGTTGGGGGTCGCTGATTGCACCGAAGGTGTACAGAGCATCTGAAGAACTGAAGGGAAGCTGACGGTCTGCAGGGATGTCATACACAGCAGTAGCCTTCTGAACTGTGCGGTTTGCCTCAGCAGGTTCAGTTGTGCTTTTGATAGCAATAACCTTTGTGGCGTCAGCAGGAATAGCGGTGTACTTAGGCATAGTGAGTGAGCCCTGGCCGGCAGAGGTTTTTACAATGCCGATTTCCTGTGAATTCTCAAGGGCTTTTGTATTGTCTGCCCAGTAGAGATAGTAGGTGGCAGAGGTATCATCAGTGGATGAGACTGTGATTGTACCCTGTGCGAAACCAGCCTTTGACTGTGTAAAGGAGTATATGATGCTGGTGCCTGCAGCATAGGCAGATGTTACACCAACCATCATTACGGATATTATCATCAGAAGTGATAATAACACAGCAAGGACTTTCTTTGAAATTTTCATAAGATAGCCTCCTTATAGAATAAAAAACCGATTTGTACGATAGTCCGTACATTCTTACTCTTTTATCATAACATACAAAATGATTGTATACAATAGAAAATTACCTTATATATGCAAAAACCGACCTGAAAATCAGATCGGTTTTTATATTGTGCTTTAACTGAATTTTAAGTATATCAGAAACTTCCGCTGTGTCCGCCATGAGAAGAACCTGAAGAAGATGTGTGGCTGCCGCCACCTGAACTTCCTGTATCCTTAGGTCTTGCACGTTTGGAAACAGTTGAATAAAGGAAGGTATCTGCTCTTTCAGAGATAACAAGGCTTCCGCTTCTCAGGTAATTTTTTGCAGCAGGCTCGTATCTTACGGATTTAAGCTGACCTTTCATAATCAGTACAGCGATAAAGGCAATAATCACACCAACCACAATGCTGATAAGCAGATAAGTGATTTCAAAGTGGATTTTGCCGTGGGTGGAGATTTCTTTCTCACACAGGTCTGCAAAGAGGTTGAATGCCCCATTGTAGTCACCTTCAGAGAGCAAGGGAACAAACCTGTCCTCGATATCGTAAAGGTCGGAGTCGTTGAAAATCTCCATAGCTTTACCGCAGGTGGAAGTTGCCCAGATACGCTCCTCAAGGGATACAAAGAGGAGGATACCGTCACGGCTTTCGTTATATCCGTATTTGTTGTAGTCGTAGAAATCGTCTGCGAATGCAGTTGCAGTTCTGCCTTCTGTGTAAGGGGCGGTTACAACTACCACATCGCATTGATACTCTTCGCTGATTCTCTCAAGTTTTTCGGTGAGAACTTCCAGCTCAACAGATGTGAGAAGTCCCTCAAAGTCACAGACCTTGGCAGAATGTTTTCCGTTAAAATACTCAGACTCATAGTAATGATTAGGGAAGGAATCATTGTTGTCAAGGCTGTCACCAAAGGAGCCATACTCATCATCAGTAGCAGGACCTGAGTTTATCATCAGTTCAACTTCACACAGGTCTGCAAAGGAGTTGAATGCACCGTAGTAGTCACCGTCTGACAGATAGGGGACCACCACATCTTCGATATCATAAAGAGTGTAGTCATCAAAGATGTTCATACCATTGCCACAGGTGGATGTTGCCCATACACGCTCCTCAAGAGATACAAAGAGGAGAATACCGTCTCTGGTGTCTCCGTATCCGAAGCCGTTGTAATCGTAGTAGTCATCCGCAAATTCTGTGGCGGTTTTGCCCTCTAAATCCCAGGAGGTAACAATTACAACATCACAGCGGTATTTCTCGCTAATATAATCCAGTTTATCGGAGATTACTTCAGCATCATACTCAGTGAGTAGTTTTTCGTTATCGTGGAATCTTGCGTACTCTGAATCTTCGGTAGCGGAAACTGAAAATACAGTACCTACCATAAGGAGGAGGCATAATAAAATCAAAGAAATTCTTTTCATATCCTCAACCTCCGAAACTCATAAACAGAGTAATTGCAAGGGTAGCAACAGCAGTAACACTTGCCGCAATAATACCCCAGTATTTCCAGAAAAGTTTCTTGTCCATAGGCAGGTCGCCTACAAACTTACCTGTCTGACCATTCATGGCAAAGGTGTACTTTTTGCCCTCGTAGGTTGTGTTGAGAATCCACACAGGATAAAGGGCGTACTTTGCCTTTCCGTTGTGGAGGTTGATTGTGCTGTGCTCTGTTACCACGGTCTGGTATCCGTTAACAGTAGAAGCAAAAGTCTCCTCTGTGCTTTTCTTTATACGCTCATTGGCACGGGTAACACTTGCCTCGGCAGATACATCATACTTATCTGCAAAGTAACCTGCCAGATAAGCGGTCTGAAAGTCCACAGCATCGTTGAAAGCAAATGGCTCAATAGACTCCATCAGGTCGTCCGCCATTTTGGAGGAACCGTCAACAGGCACCCTGTCAAAGGAAACTCCGCCACCGCGGATAACAGAGTAGTAACTGGTCTTTGTGTAGTCGTAGTCTGAGTCGCTCCAACATCTTACCTTTGTAGCTTTGTATCTGATACGGGCATCTGCGTCCGCGTCAAAAAGCCAGAAGGGTACATAGATACCCTTGATTTCATCAATGTGATTTTCGTCCTTGAAAATCCTTGGGAGAAGTAATTTACCCTTGATATGTCGTCTGAGTCCTGCCTTTGCGTCCTCCTTGTTGAGTTTAAAGGGGATAACATAGTCAGGTTTCAGTTCACCCTGAAACTTTGACATCATTACAACAGGATTGCCGCAATAAGGACAAGAAGTGGCGGCGGTGTTTTCATCGCCGATAATCTCACCGCCACAGGATTTACATACATATATTCTCAGGTTTTCGTCTTCGCCCTCCTGCCACTGGGAGCCTGCCTGAGTTTCCCATTCCATACTGTCAGCCTCAGAGGCTTCACCCTGAAGAACCTCATCCAGGTCCTTCAGAGCCTCCATTTCAAACTCGGTGTCACAATAAGGACACTTCATCTTCTGAACAGTACTGTTGAACTCAATGGCACCGCCGCAGCAGGGACATTTATATTCTTGTAAAACTGCCATGTATAATCCTCTGTTTCGATAATGATTTATCAGTTAGTTACGTCAGCATCGTTGAAAGGATCACCGCACTGAGGACAGAACTTGGGAGGATTCTTGGGATCCTCAGGAGTCCATCCGCACTTGTCACACTTGTAGAGAGGTTCACCTGCAGGTTTCTTTGCACCGCACTCAGGACAGAACTTGCCCTGTGCTACATTTCCGCAAACACATGTCCAACCATTTGCTTCTGGTTTCTTTGCGCCACACTCAGGACAGAACTTGCCTGTTGCAGTAGCACCACAAGCGCACTTCCAACCCTGAACAGGTTCAGGCTTCTTTGCACCGCACTCAGGGCAGAAGTTACCGGTAACTGTTGCACCACAAGCACACTTCCAGGAGTTCTGGGGAGCTGCTGCAGGAGCTGCAGGAGCCTGTGCCTGCTGCTGTGCCTGTTGCTGCTGATTCATCTGGAAGAACTGACCTGCGTTCATACCGCCGCCGGCGTTCATTGCCATTCCCATACCCATAAAGCCTGTCATAGCGCCGTTTTCGTTAGCTGCTGCTGCACGCATTGCATCTGCCTGTGCGCCAACAAGCTCTGCACCTGCAAGACCGGGATTCTGAAGTCTTGCTGAATACTGAGCCTGCTTGATCATCTCTGCATCCTCGGGGCTGAGAGTGATGGGGTTAAGTGCTACTGATACAACCTTGATACCTCTCAGTTCTCCCCATTTAACAGAGAGAGCCTCGTTCATTGCTGCACAGATTTCTTCGTTGTGATTGGAGAGCTGATTGGGACGAAGTTCCATCTCAGACAGTTTGCCGAATGCAGGTGCAAGCTGGCTGATAAACTCTGTCTTAAGGGTTGAGTCAATCTGTTCTCTTGTGTAATCCTCTGTAACGTTACCGCAAATCTTTGTATAGAAAAGAAGGGGGTCGGAGATTGTGTAGGAGTACACACCTGAGCAACGGATAGATACATCGATATCAAGGAAAATTTTTGAATCAACTACACGGAAAGGAATAGGATTGGGAGTGCCGAACTTGTTGTCCATAATCTCCTTTGTGTTGAAGTAATAAACTCTCTGGTCCTTACCTGTGTCACCGCCGTATGTAAAACGCTTACCAACAGTTCTGAAAGTCTCAAGAATGCTGTCTCCCAGTCTGCCGGAGAAGATGGAAGGTTCTGTGGAAGAATCGTATGTAAACTCACCGGGCTCTGCGCAAACCTCAACAACCTTACCCTGCTCAACGATAATCATACACTGACCGTCAGCAACAGCAATACCTGAACCGTTGGAGATGATGTTGTCACTGCCCTTTGTGTTTGAGGAGCGACCGCCAACTCTCTTCTGACCTTTCTTTACCAGTACATTGTTGGGAAGAGAATCGCAATAGAAGAATTCTTTCCACTGGTCAGCCAGTACGCCACCAACTGCACCGATACCTGCTTTAATAAGTCCCATAATAAAATCTCCTTTCAGATTTTACAAAATTATTGGTTTGGAACAGGCTGTATGCCTGTATTTGTAAATGTAAAAAGCATATCATAAAATAATATGCTGACCACATCACTAAAATTATACACCTGTTTTCGATAAAAATCTACCATTAGGACTCAAATTCATAATTTTTTATCATTTTTAGGGTGATAAATCAAAAAACGCTAAGGATAGAGGGAGAAAAGTCCTGTTTAATGTACACCTGCTCTGTTAGTATATAGGTGTAGGGAGCAGACAGCACTGCAAAATCTGACGGAGGGATTACTTATGAAGAACAAAGATACATTTATAACAATCACAGGGCTTAATCACTATCTGGGTACAAATCCCTTCAGAGTGGGCAGACTTGTAAAGCTCATCAAAGAAGAGGATAATCCTCACGACAGTGACGCAATCCGCGTTGTAATGCCCTATCTTGATACTGTTGGTTACGTTGCAAACAGCGTATATACTGTGTATCAGGGTACCTTAAGTGCAAGTCGGATTTATGAGCGTACTGAAGAAACTGCTTATGCTCAGGTAATGTTCATTACACGCTCATCTGTTATTGCAAGGCTTCTCACAAAAGAAGAAGCGGTGGAAATTTTCAACAGCCAGAACGATTTTTTCAGCGACATTACTCCCAGGAGCGGTTCAGAGGGGTTATCCTCTGACTTTGACGAGGGTTACGATGGTGTCTTAAATATGGGAGAGGATGCAATTTCTTTCTGAGTACTTTCTGCTCCCTTTATAAATAGCTTTTTCCTTTCTCTTTCTATATACACACACTTAAACGCAGACCGCCGCCAGGGGTTATCCTGACGGCGGTCTGCGTTTTTTGTTTATTGTTTATCTGTGTTATGTTTATGTGGTTTTGCGGTTACTGATATTTGATAAGGACAAGAGTGTGATAATGGCCGTCTACATGTACATAGACTATGCCTGAGTAGGTGGTGTTGGCAACATCCTGCATTATGTTTTCTGCATCCTCCTTGTGGAACTCGTCAAATACAAGAAGAATGTAGTCTTTGTCCGTATTCTTAAGAGCCTTTGATGCTTTGTCTGCAATGCCCTTGTCCTTTGTGGATTTGAAGGTGCAGTCTGCGGGGATTATATCAGTATTGCATTCAGGCACACAGCCTGTATACTGATGTCTGTCAGACTGTTGATTATCCGAGTAGCCGAAGCGGTAGGGGATACCCTCAAGGTTACCTTCGTAATATGAGGGGGAGGCGGTGGCGTCAACATTGTACCACACATCGTCAAGTCTGACCGTGTTCCAGGTGTGACCTGATTTGTCCCCTTTCTGATGGGTGTTCTTCTTTTCAAAGCAGTCTATTCCTGCCATATTGCACATAAGGGAGAAGGCGTTTGCGTAGCCGTCACAGTTTGAAGAATTCTTTATAAGAGCATCGTGTAAAAAGTGCTGGGATTTCACATCCTCATAGTCCTTGTACTTTACGTTCTTTCCAAGGTAGAGGTATATAGCCTCAGCTTTTTCTTTCTCTGTTGACATTTTTTTAATACCGAGATTTTCAAGTATCTCCTCAGCCTTTGTGATGCATTCTTCTATCTGTTTGGTTTTTTCCTCGTTGAAATCGGGAATATGCACCTGTACGCACTTGACCTTTTTCACCATAACCCTGTACAGATACTGCTGATAAATCTCGTACTGTGCATTTATATAATCAAGTTGTGTGTTCTGGTCTATAACGGCAGAGTCAAGAGATAGCAGGGTGATTGCGTTATGTATATCCTTGTACGCAGGGATAAGAGAGCCTTCTATATAAATATACGGCATATTGTTATCCATTGCGTACTCGTATATTTTGTATATGAGTTGTTCTTCTTCAGTCACGATGTTGTAGTAGGTGTAATTGTTGTAGTCACGCCACTTGGGGCGGTAGGTCTCCATTTCTTTCTTGAATGTATCTATAGGCACATACATTGGTTTGTCGGAGGCTTCCTTTGCAAAGGCTACATACTCTGTTTTTTTCCACAGATTGGTGTGTTCTTCAATGTGTTCTTCTACTTTCAGATAGCTTATGTAAAGACCTGTACCTATAAGCGAGAGTGTAACAAATATGATTATAAGTGTGACAAGCACCTTTTTGCCTTTGCTCATAAAATCACCCTTTTTCTTTTATGATACCACGAGAAATAGTTGATTTCAATAACTTTGTCGTATGTGTTAGAAAAAAATAATTTCCAAAATGTTGAAAATTCAACAGAAAATATATAAATCAGAGTGTATAATATAATCAGAAAAGCAAAGGAGGCAGACAAGATGAAACCAAAGATAACTCTTAATCAGGACAAAGAAGTTGTAAAGCGAGTCCGCGAGGGGCTTAAGGCAAAGGGCGGTTACTGTCCCTGCCGATTACCCCGTACAGAGGAATTCAAGTGTATGTGCAAGGAATTCCGTGAGCAGATTGCAGACCCTGAGTTTGAGGGATACTGCCACTGTATGCTTTATTATAAATCAAAAGGTTAATATGAAAGGAAGATAAATATGTCAGTATTAAGTGTAAATAAGAATAATTTCAACGAAGTTGTCAGCAGTTCAAAACCTGTTCTCCTTGACTTCTACGCAGATTGGTGCGGTCCTTGCCAGATGGTTAAACCTCTGCTTTCTGAGATTGCGCAGGAGTATCCTCAGGTTGTAGTAGGCAAGGTGAATGTTGACGAAGAAATGGAACTTGCACAGAAGTTTTCTGTGGTTAGCATCCCTATGCTTGTGGTTATGAAAGACGGCAGAATCGCAGCTCAGGCAGTAGGCTACAGAGATAAAGAGCAGATTCTTGATTTGTTGGGAATCTGATAACCTCCATGATTGCGAGACTTCTTTATGAGAAGTCTCGTAGTTTTATTCGCCAAAGGCGAGTTCTATTGCTTCGCAGTTATATTATGCTTACGCATAGTGGTATTGTCCTTCGGTCGTTTTTCAGGAGAATAAAATACCACTACGACCAACGGGAGTAATAACACTTTCATAAAGTGAAAATAACACTCTGTGCGTTAGCACAGAATATAACTTGTTTTACATATGTTTACTGTAAAAAGTTGGGGCATTACCCCAAAAGTAGCATTTGTATTCACAAATGCGATGTTGATTCTATCTGATAAGCACAAAAACCCTCGATGAATTTCATCGAGGGTTTAATCATCTTTTTGAGAAGTGTTTTCTATCCTGTATCCTGTGCCTTTTCTCTGTTAAGGGGGTATTCGATGTCCCGAAAGCCTTCCCCTTGAGGGGAAGGTGGATTGCGTAACAAAGTGAAGCAAGACGGATGAGGTGGAAAGTTTTGTAATAAATGAAAAGTATAAAACGGATACCAAGGTGTCCTACACCTCATCACCTGCTTCGCAGGAGCTTCTCCTCAAGGAGAAGCCTTTTTGCCCCCCAAGCCTCAATGGGATGTCAGAATCATAGGCTTTGACAGGGGGAATTAACCTTATCTTACATTCCGATTTCCTTTGCAATAAGGTCTACTGTGATGCCTGTGTTGAGCAGCATTGCATCAATAGGATAAATGGTCTTTATATATCCTTTGTAGAATTTGTTTTTGAAGTACTCCACACAATCCTCTCTTGATTTGCCCTGTCTGAGCAAATCTGCAATTTCGCGGAATGTATCCTCGGCACTCTCCTTTGCAAGTCGCAGATATTTAGCGGTCTTTTCTTTATCAAGCAGTCCGTAGTGGGGCAGGAGGATATTCTCAATATCCATAGCTCTTACCTTGTTTATGGATGCAAGGACTTCCTTTACACCGATAAGGTAAGAGGGTACAACGGTACTTTCTCCGTCAAATACTCCCAGAGATTCACAGCCCACAAGGAGTTTTTCGCTTCTGAGATAGTAACCCACAGAGCATCTTGTGTGACCGGGAAGAGATACACAGGTAAAGCACATATCACCTGCCTGAATGATGTCGCCATCTTTTACTGTGATGTCAGCACTTAAATCATCAAACAAATCCTCGTATTCTGTAACGCCCTCTGCCTGTGCAACCTTTCGGTCAAGGCTTCGCATAACAGCCTTTGCGGTGGGTTTCGCAAAAATTCCTTGTGCGTATTCCGATGCAACAACCTGTGTTTTGGGAAATCTTTTCTTTATATATGGTGTGGCGGCTGCATGGTCGTAGTGAGAATGGGTGAGGAATATATAGTCCAGGTTCCTCTCACCCAGCACAGCCTTTATATTATCTGCTATCCTGTAGCCTGTGAATGCAAAACCTGTGTCGCAGAGTACCGCGGTTTTGCCCGAGTCTATCAGGAATGCGCTGTCTCCTTTTAATGCTCTGACATCTGTAATTCTGAGTTCCATATTTTTCACCTTCTTTTTAGTATGGTACAACCAAAGTATAGTTTAGTCAAGTTAAGACTCTCACATACAGATAAATAAAAAGGAATTGTGATGAAAGGGAATGAATATTTATATAATGATAGTAGCGGTTATATCCCTTGAGAAGAAAACACCCAAGCCAGATAGAAACCTACCTGTGAGATATGGTAAAGGAATTGTCATTATGACGAAAAAAAGAATGGTTTTTTTCATTAAAAAAGATGTAAGAAAAAATCGTGTCAGAAAAAGGATATATTTTAGGAAGTTTCCTTTTATTGCAATCCCCGATAAATACTGACTTTTTTGAAGGTAGGATAATTTTTGGGAATGGTTACAAAATTGTATATACAGATTACACAAAAAACTGATTGACAAGGTGTGTTTTTGTGGTATATAATATAAGGGCAAGGTAATGTTTACCTTACGGAATTCGGTTTTTGTATCTTCTGTGTTATGCGAAGATATGGAGATAAATTTTTTATTGAAAGGAAGAACAAGCAAATGAAAAAGTTGTTCGCAATCCTTCTCGCAGTACTCATGGTTATCTCTCTGGTAGCTTGTGGTGGCGGCGCAGAAGAAAAAGGTTCCGTTTATTGGCTTAACTTCAAACCCGAATCTGACGAGGTTCTGAAGGAAATCGCAGCTATGTACACAGAGGAGACAGGTGTCGAGGTTCAGATCGTTACCGCTGCTTCCGGTACATACAATGAGACTCTCACAGCAGAGATGGATAAGTCCAATCCTCCCACAATCTTCGTTGTAGGTAACACTGCAGCTGTTGATCAGTGGGGCGAGTATTGCCTTGACCTTACAGGTACAGACATTGCTAACGAGCTCAACACTGACGCTTACATGCTGAAGGATGCTGATGGTAAGCTCTGCTCCATCGGTTACTGCTACGAGTGCTACGGCATCATCGTAAACACAGCTCTTCTTGAGCAGGCTGGTTACGCAAAGGATTATATCACAAACTTCGAGACACTGAAGACTGTTGCTGAGGACGTTCACGCTCGTGCAGCTGAGCTCGGTTTCGATGCTTTCACATCTTCCGGTATGGATGATTCTTCTTCTTGGAGATTCACAGGTCACCTTATCAACCTGGAGTACTACTACGAGTCCGTTGATGCTCCTGATGCATGGAAGACTTGCCCTGCAGAGATCAAGGGTACATACATGGACAACTACAAGGCTCTCTATGACCTTATGGTAACAAACAGTGCTACAAACCGTGCTGACCTTGCAAACGGCGGTTTCGATGCTGCTGCAGAGTTCAAAGAGGGTAAGGCAATGTTCTATGCAAACGGTAACTGGGAGTGGTCCGGTCTTTCCGAGGCTGGTATGAAGGCTGAAGACCTCACAATGATTCCCTACTACTGTGGCGTTGAAGGCGAGGAGAAGGCTGGTCTTAACTGTGGTACAGAGAACTACTGGGCAGTTAATGCTAACGCTTCCGAGGCTGATCAGAAGGCAACTCTCGAGTTCATGAAGTGGCTCGTAACTGATGCAGAGGCATCCGAGAAGGCTGTTGGTACATTCGGC
>SVPX01000089.1 GCA_015065665.1 Oscillospiraceae bacterium
GGGTAATATGGAGAACACAGGTTGGTCCAAACCGGGATTCGAGGGACTTTATAATGTTTATATAATGGACGAGACTCACACAATCCTTGCTTGTGGTGCAGGCGCAGTTACCAAACTTAAAGATCCGGATTCCGAGTCCATTGAACGTATATTTAATTTCAAGTATCCATATGAATATAATGCAAGATATGAGGAACTGATCAGTCGTAAAGACGCAATTGCTCCTTTTTATATGAATACACTCAGAGGAGGAGACAATAAGAATGTCTGAAAAAATTAAAAAGCAGAGAAACTCATCCCAAAGTTTCTTAAAAGGTGCATTTATACTGACTCTCAGTATGATTGCCGTCAAACTCTGCGGACTTGCTCAGAAGGTGTTGCTTACAAATCTGTATGGTACGCTGGGTGGCAGTTATGCTGAGTTCGGTACAGCACTTTTCTCCAATGCTTACGAACTTTATGTGCCTCTCTTTACATTGGCAACAGTAGGTTTCCCCATAGCCGTATCCCGACTTGTGTCAGAAAGTTATGCCAAAGAGCGGTATAAGGACATAAACCAGATATATAAGGTGGCAAAGCCCTTCTTCATTGTAATGGGTGTAATCTGCTTCCTTCTTATGGCAGTAGGCAGTTTCTTCTATATTCAGTACATCAATTCTCCCTATTCTCTTCCTGCAATGCTGATACTTGCACCCACAATCTTCTTCGGTTGCCTTGTGTCTGTATACAGAGGCTACTATGAGGGTTTGCGTAATATGACTCCTACAGCGATTTCAGAGGTTATCGAGGCATTCTCCAAAATCGCAATTGGTGTTGTTCTCTCATATATCGTAGTGAATGTGGGTATCAATCAGATTTCATCAACAGGCACTCTCTTCGGACTCACCTTTGACTCTGCAGACGAAGCCTATCGTACCCTTGTTTCAATTTCTGTTGCCGCATCTATCTTCGGCATCACAATGGGTAGCGTTATAGCCTTTTTATACCTTCGTATCCGCTTTGCTATGAAGAAAGGTGATATCCCTCAGGAGTATTATCTTCGCTCTGTGGAGGCAATCTCAAAGCGTGAGACCTTCATAAAAATGTGCAAGACAGCTCTCCCTGTCGGTATCGGTGCTCTTGTTATGAGTATCTCAAGCACCATTGATGCTACAATTATTCAGAACCTTATGTATAATATGGCTGTCAATCAGCCACAGGCTCTTCTTGCAGAGTTCAATAATGTTCTGGATAGTGAGATTACATCCGACAAAATTACAATCCATACCTGTATATGGGGTTATTACAGTGCATCTGTTACTCTGTCATCTCTTGTTGTTGCAGTAACGCAGGTATTCGGCACATCTGCTATGCCCAATGTTACCAATGCGTACACAAAGGGCAATAAGGAAGAACTTAAAGAATCTATAGAAACAGTACTCCGACTTACAACTATGTTTGCATTCCCTTGCGCTATAGGTCTTGCTGTACTTGCAACTCCCGTACTTTCACTTGTGTATTCAGGCAACCCCAATATTTCTCAGTTTGGTGGGGAAGTACTTCAGGTGCTTGGTGTGTCCGTAATCTTTATGGGTACAATCACACCCATCTGTTCAATGCTTCAGGGTGTTGGAAAGGTGAAAACCACAATGTATATTTACATCTTCGGTACATTCGCAAAGATTATCGTCTCTTATCTCTTTGCTCGCAATGTTCAGATTAACATTGTTGGTGCTGCAATTGGATCTCTGGTTTCCAATTTCCTTATGTGTGTTGTGGCAATGTTCCTGCTCATAAAAAATACAAAAATTATGCCCGATTTTGTGTCGACAGCTATCAAACCAATGATAGGTGCACTTTTGTGCGGAGGCTGTGCTTATGTGTGTAGTTACATTTTTAATCTTCATGTATTAATAAGCATCGTTATTTCTGCTATATTCTACCTGCTTGTTTTGTTGATGTTGCATACATTTACGCGAAATGAGATTTTAATGCTCCCAAAAGGAGAAAAATTTGCAAAAATACTTGAAAAGTTGCATATAATCAGTTAAAATATATGATTGGAACGCGAAAAAACGGTAATCCCACGGAGGTTTTGCAAGTGGATTTTAAGTTCAAAGAGAATTATGATTTTTATGATCTTGTAAACATTATGCAGATTCTTCGTCAGCCCGGCGGCTGTCCCTGGGATGCAGAGCAGACTCACAAGAGTATTCGCCGAGATTTCCTGGAGGAAACTTACGAGGCTATCGAGGCCATTGATACCGATAATACAGAACTCCTTTGTGAAGAACTTGGTGATGTTCTTCTGCAGGTAGTTTTCCATTCTCAGATTGAAGCTGAGAAGGAGGATGGTTTCAATATCGATCAGGTTTGCGATGGTATCTGCAAGAAACTTATTATCCGTCATCCTCACGTTTTCGGTGATGTTATTGCAGAAACTCCCGATAAAGTTCTTGAGAATTGGGATGCAATCAAAATGCAGACCAAAGACCAGTCCACTTATGCTGAGATGCTAGATAGTGTCAGCCACGCATTACCTTCTCTTATGCGAGCTCACAAGGTTCAGAAGAAAGCCGCTAAACTCGGTTTTGACTGGGATGATGTGAGCGGTGCTATGCAGAAACTCTCTGAAGAAACAGAGGAACTTTCTGAGGCAATCAGCAAAGGGGATGCAGATTCCTGTTACGAAGAACTGGGAGATGTGCTTTTTTCCGCTGTGAATGTTTCCCGTTTCATCGGTGTTGATCCCGAGCAGTCCCTTTCTTCTTCTGTGGACAAGTTCATTTCTCGCTTCAAAGTTGTTGAGGAACTTGCAGTCGAGCGTGGACTTGATATGAAAACTGCAACTCTCGAAGAACTTGATGCTCTTTGGGATGTAGCAAAGAAAATGTAATTTATATCGTCTGTGACGATAATGGGGATAACCCAGATAATCAGTTATTTATAATCGGCATAAGCCGAGTTAAATAAAAAATATTAATGGAGGTTCAATTATGAACAAGACTGAGTTAGTTGCAGCAGTTGCTGCAAAGAGTGGCATTTCCAAGAAGGACGCTGACAAGGCTGTTGCAGCAGTTCTCGATACAATCGTAGAGTCCATCGCTGCAGGCGAGAAGGTTGCTCTCGTTGGCTTCGGTACATTCGAGCAGAGAACAAGAAACGCTAGAACAGGTTGCGATCCCAGAACAAACGCTAAGATCGAGATTCCTGCTTCCAAGGTTCCCGCATTCAAGGCTGGTAAGGCATTTAAGGACGCTGTAAACAAGTAATTTGTTTAGATGGGCATACGGTCTCGTATGCCCATCGTTCTTTTTTAAGGAGGAAATATGAGACTAGATAAATACCTTAAGGTATCCCGACTTATAAAACGCAGAACTGTAGCTCAGGAAGCTTGTGCTGCAGGTAAAGTTGCAGTTAATTCAAAGGTTCAGAAGGCCTCTTATGATGTGAAAGTCGGCGATGTAATTGAACTGACTTTCGGAGAAAAAGTTCTGAAGATTCAGGTTGTCAGCATTCTTGAGCATGTCCGCAAAGAAGATGCAGATGCAATGTATAAACCTCTGTAATAAGTAATAAACATCAATATTCCCGAATAATATATACGGCTACTACTTTATTCGGAGGTACTTATGCAGGATAATTCAATACACTCAAAACACACACTCACCCTTGATAACAGAGAGAAACTTATTCTCACAGGAGTGACCGATGTCCCCGGATTTGACGAGGAGACAGTCAGTATTAAAACTGATACAGGTGCTCTTATTATCAAAGGTGAGTCTCTTCATATCAGCAGACTTTCCCTTGACACAGGTGATGTGTCTATTGATGGTAGAATAAACGCTCTGCAGTATCTTGGAGATGACCGACAGAAAGGCTTTATGTCAAAAATATTCAGGTGAGATATTATGGAGTATACTATCTCTGACCAACTGTATTCTTTTCTTTTTTCTATTGTATGCGGTCTGATTCTCGGGGTACTTTATGAGGTACTCAGACTTGTGCGGATATGCTTTTTTAATAGTAAAGTTGCTCTGTTTATCTTCGATGTGATTTTTATGGTTATATCTGCTTTTGTAACAGTTCTCTTCAGTATTTGCTACACAAAGGGGTTTACCCGTTATTCCACTCTCATAGGGGAGTTCCTTGCAGTTATGTTTGTCAGATTCACTCTTGGCAGGATAAGCGTGAGGATATTTGAACCTCTTTGCCTTAAAACCCGTGAAAAAGTGTTAAAAATTGCAGTAAATATGGGAAAAGTTATAAAAAAACTCTTGCAAGAGACTATGAACATATTGTATAATAATCATAGGAAGATATGTTTTTTTCATAAGAAAGACAGTATCTCAGAATGATAAAGGAGTTATCATAATCATGGGACTTAAAGTGATGAAGGATAAAAAGAAAAAACACCCTGTGTGGTATATTGTTCTGGGTGTTGCACTTTTTGTGTTTCTGATTGGTGCTGTTATTAAAATTGCAACAATCAATGTTCAGATTTCTGAGAAGCAGGCTGAGCTTGATGCTATCAATGCTCAGATTCGTATTCAGGAGATCAAGAACAGCGAACTTGAGCATGTTCTCAATTATTCTGACGAAGAGTACCTTGATTATGTTATCAGCAAAGCTCATTCGGAACTTGATTATGTAAGACAGGGTGAGCGTGTTTTTGTTAATTCAGCAGGTAACTGATGTCCTGCTTTGATTAAAATCTATATACTGGAAAAGGAAAAGTATGAAACCGGAAATTGGACAGATTTACGAAGGAAAAATTACCAGCATTACTAACTTTGGAGCATTCGTCTCTTTGCCTGACGGCCCTGATGGTATGGTTCATATCTCAGAGGTGTCCGACAGATTTGTCAAGGATATTCACGATGTCTGCAAAGTAGGTGACACAGTCAAGGTTAAGGTTATTTCTATTGCCGAGAACGGCAAGATAGCCCTCTCTATCAAACAGGCTATGGACAGACCTCAGCGTCCTCAGCGAGACGACAGATCTCAGCGCCCCCAAAAGGATGACAGACCTGAAGGAAAGGATCGTCCTCAGCGCAGAGCTCCCAGGAAGCCTCAGGATAAACCTCAGAAGACAGCTCCGCCTGTTCTTTATCCCGATGGTGTTTGGGAAGAGCAGATTTCTTCAAACCAGGATTTTGAGGATATGATGTCCCGATTCAAGAAGTCCAGCCAGGACCGTATGTCCGACCTTAAGCGCGGCAA
>SVPX01000006.1 GCA_015065665.1 Oscillospiraceae bacterium
GGTGTGTATTCCTCAAGAGCCTGAGCGTTACTATCAGAACCGAGGACTAATTTATGAGCAGATATCTGAAAGAAAATTATCAGGCTCTTGAGGAATACACACCGGGTGAACAACCCAAAGACGGTGAATATATAAAGCTCAACACAAACGAATCCCCCTTCCCCCCTGCACCCTCTGTTGTAGAGGCACTTAAGGGTGAGGATGTGGAAAAACTCAGACTATACTCAGACCCTACAATGTCAGTGCTTAAAGGTAAACTTGCAAACCTTTACGGTGTAAAAGATGAGAACATCTACCTTTCTAACGGTTCTGACGACATACTGAACTTTGCTTTTATGGCATTTGGTCAGGATGGCGCAGTATTCCCTGAGATTACATACGGATTCTACAGCGTTTTTGCCGAGTTACACGGTATAGGCTACGAGTGTGTTCCACTTAGAGAAGATTTTACTGTTGATTACAAGGATTATCTCAAAAGAGATAAACTTGTTGTTATTGCAAACCCCAATGCTCCTACAGGTGATATGAGACCTTTGTGGGAGATTGAAGAGATTATAAAATCCAACCCCGACAATGTGGTTGTTATTGACGAGGCTTATGTAGACTTTGGCGGAGAGAGTGCTTATCCTCTTATTGACAAATACGACAACCTACTTGTTGTGCGTACATTCTCAAAATCCCGCTGTATGGCAGGTGCAAGACTGGGATATGCTATTGCATCAAAAGGCATTATCTCTGACCTTGAGAAACTCAAATACTCCACAAACCCCTACAACATCAATCGCCTGACCGCTACACTTGGTGAGGCAACTGTTGATGCTGAGGAGTATTATCAGGAAAAGTGCAAAGAGATTATGAGTGTGCGTGAATACACAAAGGAACGCCTGGAGGCCATGGGGTTCCTGGTGCTTTCCTCAAAAGCCAACTTCCTCTTTGCAAAACATAATAAAATTAACGGTGAAAAGTTATATCTTGAACTGAAGGCAAGACACATTCTTGTAAGACACTTCACCAACGATAAAATCAAGAACTTTAACCGAATCACCATAGGCACAAAAGAGCAGATGGACAAACTGCTTGAAGCCACACAGGAAATTCTGAAAGGAGAAACAATATGAGAACAAGTGTTATCAACCGCAAAACTCGTGAAACAGATATTCACTTAGCCTTAAACCTTGACGGCGAGGGCAAAAGCGAAATCAACACAGGCGTTGGTTTTCTTGACCATATGCTGACACTTTTTGCTTCTCACGGCAGATTTGACCTGACAATTGATTGTCAGGGTGATATAGAGGTAGATGACCACCACTCAGCAGAGGACATCGGTATCTGCCTTGGTATGGCATTTATGAACGCTCTGAGTGAGAAAAAGGGTATCACAAGATACGGCAACATTATCCTGCCTATGGATGAGGCTCTCATCCTCTCAGCCTGTGATATTTCAGGCAGGGCTTGTCTTTGCTTTGATGCAGAATTCCCCACAGAGAAAATCGGCACTTTCGATACAGAACTTGTAGAGGAATTCCTTCTTGCTTTTGTAAGAAATTGTCCTATGAGCCTACATATCAAAAAACTTGCAGGTTCAAACTCTCACCACATTGCAGAGGGTATCTTCAAGGCTATTGCAAGAACTCTGAAGGCTGCTGTATACATTGACCCTATGCTGGGTGACGAAATTCCTTCTACAAAGGGTGTGCTCTGATGATAGGTATTATTGACTATGGCGTGGGAAATCTTTTCTCTCTGAAGTCCTCTTTTGAGGCTATCGGAGAAGAGGTTTTCGTATCCGGTGACAAAGATGAACTCAGCAAGGCAACAGGTCTTATTCTACCCGGTGTCGGCGCATTTGCTGATGCGGCACAGAAACTCCGTGACAGCGGCCTTGATGAATTTGTAAGGGCTGAGGTAAGCGAGGGTAAACCCCTTATGGGTATCTGCCTTGGAATGCAACTTCTCTTTGAGAAGAGTTTTGAGTATGGTGAACATCAGGGTTTAGGTCTTTTGAAAGGTCAGGTTGTACCTATGCTTCACTCAATTCCCGAGGAACTTAAAATCCCCCACATCGGCTGGAATGCTCTGCACATTACAAACACAGACTGCCCCATCCTCAAGGATATTAACGAGGGTGACTGTGTTTACTTTGTACACTCCTACTATGCACAGGATTGCGAGGATTCTCTGTGTGCTACCACAGAATACGGCAAGGAGCTTACTGCGGCCGTTGCAAAGGACAATGTATACGGCTGTCAGTTTCATCCTGAAAAGAGCGGTGCTGTTGGTATGAAAATCCTGAGAGCATTCTCAGAACTTTGCAAATAACATTACACACAATTAAGCGAGGGTATTATGAATATTTTTCCTGCTATTGATTTATATGAGGGCAAGGCTGTAAGACTGTATAAAGGCGACTACAATCAGATGACAGTATACAGCGAAAACCCCTTGGAGGTTGCAAAGAAGTTTGAGGCCCTTGGTGCAACTCATCTGCACCTTGTAGACCTGGAGGGTGCCAAGAATGGCCACCCCGGCAACCTTGATGTAATCAGAAGAATCGTAGAAGAAACAGACCTTTTCACTGAGGTTGGCGGTGGTATCCGCACAATCGAAACTGCAAAGGCGTATATTGAAAGCGGTGTAGACAGAATTATTCTGGGTACAGCCGCTGTTGAAAATGAGGAATTCCTGAAGGAAGCTCTCTCTCTTTTCAAAGACAAAGTTGCTGTTGGTGTTGACATCAAAGACGGCTTTGTTGCAATCAAAGGATGGACAGAGAAATCCGCTGTTTCTGCAGAGAACTTTATGGCGAAAATGGAAAGTCTTGGTGTTACAACGGTTATCTGCACAGACATCTCAAGAGATGGTGCTATGCAGGGCAGTAACAACACTCTGTACAAAGAACTTTCAGAGAAGTTCAACATTGACCTTGTGGCATCCGGCGGTGTTTCTGACATCAATGATATCAAGACACTTGCTGCTATGAACCTTTACGGTGCAATTATCGGCAAGGCTTACTACATTGGCGCAATCAACCTTGAGGAAGCAATCGAGGTGGCAAAATGATTACAAAAAGAATTATCCCCTGCCTTGATGTGAGAAACGGCAGAGTTGTTAAAGGTGTGAACTTTGAGGGACTTTCTGATGTTTCCTCCCCTGTTGAGCTGGGTAAATACTACAGTGACAACGGTGCTGATGAGTTAGTATTCTATGATATTACCGCATCTGCTGAGGGCAGAGCCCTTTTCACAGATATTCTCAGAGAAGTTGCAAGTACAATCTTCATACCTCTGACAGTTGGAGGAGGCATCAATACACTGGATGACTTTGACAGAGTACTTAAATGCGGTGCTGATAAAGTAAGTGTTAACTCAGGTGCTATCCGTAATCCTGAACTTATCACTCAGGCAGCTCAGAAATACGGCGACCAGTGTGTTGTTATTTCTGCTGATGTTAAGCGTGTTGACGGCGTATTCAGAGTATTTGCCAAAGGCGGCAGAGAAAACACAGGTATGGAGGCTATAAGCTGGATTAAATCCTGTGTTGACAGAGGTGCAGGTGAAGTTGTGCTGAACTCTATTGATACAGACGGCGTTAAGGGTGGTTTTGACCTGGAGATGCTGGAGGCTGTATCCTCGGTTGTAAATGTTCCTGTTATTGCCTCAGGCGGTGCAGGATGCATTGATGACTTTGTAAAACTCTTCCATACTTTGCCTAAGGTTGATGCAGGTCTTGCGGCTTCAATCTTCCACTTTGGCGAGGTTGAGATTCCTGAACTAAAGAAAGTTCTCAGAGAGAATAATATTAATGTGAGGTTATAAAAATGATTGATATAGAAACACTTAAATTTGATGAAAAAGGTCTTATTCCTGCAATTGTTACCGATGCTGACACAGACAAGGTACTGACACTTGCATATATGAACAAAGAGAGCCTGCAGATTTCTATGGAGAAAGGTCTCACCTGCTTCTATAGTCGTTCAAGACAGGAACTGTGGCTTAAAGGCGAAACAAGCGGTAACTACCAGCATATTGTTTCTATCACAGCAGATTGCGACAACGATGCTCTTGTGGTTAAGGTTCGCAAGGACGGCCCTGCTTGTCACACAGGCACAGACTCCTGCTTCACAAAACTCCTTTTTGAAGGTCAGGAGCCTGAGGGATTTTCTCTTGAAGGTCTCTATGCCCTGCTTATGGGAAGAAAAGAAAATCTGCCTGAGGGTTCATACACTACATACCTTTTCCAGAAAGGCATTGATAAAATTCTCAAGAAGGTTGGCGAGGAGTGTACTGAGGTTATCATCGGCGGTAAAGCAGGTGACAAGGCTGAGACAGTATACGAGATTGCAGACCTTGCATACCATGTAATGGTGCTTATGGTTGAGATGGGCATTACAGTTGATGATATCAGAAACGAACTGGCATCCCGTCATGTTATTGACCACAAAGTTAAGCAGGAAAAAATGGTATGATTAAGTGTAACTACCACACACACACCATACTATGTGACGGCAAGGACACAGCAGAAGAGATTATAACAGAGGCAATAGACAGAGGATTTGAGACTATCGGATTCTCTGCTCACAGTCCCTTAAACGGTGAAAGCTGGTGTCTTCTGCCCGACACAAAAGAGTACAGGGAGACTATCTCTACACTTAAGGAGAAGTACAAAGGCAAGATTGAAATACTATGCGGTATAGAGCAGGATTATTACAGCGAAGTCGAGAACGGCTACGACTATGTTATCGGCTCTGTGCATTGTGTCAAGGTGCAGGATAAACTCATAGCCGTTGATGACACGGCAGACATTGTTATCAATGCAATTGACAGATACTTTGGCGGTGATGCAGACGCATTTGCAGAAGAATACTTCCGTACAGTATCGGATGTTGTAGCGAAGACAGGCGCTGATATTATCGGTCACCTTGACCTTATTATGAAATTCTCTGAAAAAACAAATATCTTCAACCCCGAAAGTGAGAGATACAAAAAAGCATCTGAAGATGCGGTGAAGAAGTTGTGCAAATCAAATGCACTCTTTGAGATTAACACAGGTGCTATGGCAAGAGGTCTGCGCACTTCCCCCTATCCTGCTGAGAATCTTCTGAGACTTATCTGCTCTTTGGGTGGAGATATTATCATAAACTCTGATTGTCACGATAAAAGATACCTTGACCATTGGTTTGACGAAGCGGTAAAACTTGCAAAGGATTGCGGTTTTAAAAGAATTGCGTACATTACCAAAGGTGAAATCAGATACCAGAACATCTGAAAAATTAACACAGATACAAAAAGTCCGTGAACTTAACTGTTCACGGACTTTATCTTTAATATGATATTGGGGAATTGATAAGACTACTATTACTTAACCTGACCGCTGATGCTGTCGATAACCTTTTTGTTCTCGTCCATAACAGCTTTTGCATCATCCTCCGTGATATCAGCAAGATTGATTTTCTCGAACTCACCCTGAGGCTCATTGCCGTCAATTTCTGTAAAGTCTACCTGGAATGAATATACATCCTCGTTACCGCGGGTTGTAATGTATGTTATATAATCAGCAGACTTGGAAAGGTCATCACCTGTTACAATGTAACCACGACCTGCTGTATCCTTGAAGAGCCATACACTGGGAGCCTGTGCATCTGCGGAAGTTTTGGATGTAATATTCTCATAAGGAGTCTCATCCTGAGAAGAATGACGGCCGTCCTTACCGATAAGAGTAGCAGAGCCAAGGTCAAAACCAACAACCATCTGCTTGTTTACATAGTCCTGTGTACCATCTGCATAAGCAAGGTAAAGCTCATAAATACCATCGCCTGTAAAGTCAATAAGTCTTACAACAGCAACGCCTGTGAGTTTGCCGTTTTCAAACTTAGCTTCGCCGTATTTCTCAACAAGATTGTTGTATGTATTTTCAAAACACTTTGCTCTGTCTGCATTGCCAAGGTCATAGGCAATAGAACCAGACATATCACAAGCAACAAGAGAAAGCACACACATCATTGCAAGAACAAAAGCAAGAATTTTTTTCATAGTAAGCATCTCCATATAAATTATAATAATGTAACATTAATTGTACTATGTTTTGTCATTTTTTGCAATAGTAAAATTGAAAGAGGCAGGAATTTTTACCTGCCTCTTTACTTTTATTGAGAATTAACCACTTTATTCTGTTGTAAAAACAAACTCAGAATCCACATAGTCGCAGATTACAACCCTTTTACCCTTGAGTTCACCGCTGAGGATTTTCTCTGAAAGGGGGTCTTCAATAAAGGAAGTAATCGCCCGTCTCAAAGGTCTTGCACCAAAGGTATCGTCAAAGCCTTCTTTTGCAATTGCTGTAAGAGCAGAGTCTGTAACCTTAAGTTCTGTGCCGAGCTCAATCATACGCTCAGAGAGATTCTTAAGCATAAGAGAAGCAATGCTCTTTATCTCTTCCTCTGTGAGTTTTGTGAACACGATGATATCGTCAACTCGGTTTAAGAATTCGGGTCTGAACACCTTTTTAAGTTCCCCTGTTACAAGGGACTTGATACCCTTCTGCTCATCCTGAGAGGTGGTTGTGAAGCCGAGTGTTGACTTCTTATCTGTGATAAGTCTGGCACCTACATTGGATGTCATTATAATTACAGTATTTCTGAAGTTAACCGTTCTGCCCTGTGAATCTGTGAGTCTGCCGTCTTCAAGAACCTGCAACAGCATATTAAATACATCGGGGTGTGCTTTTTCAATCTCATCAAAGAGGATAACGGAGTAAGGTTTACGGCGGACACGCTCTGTAAGCTGACCGCCCTCATCGTAACCAACATATCCGGGAGGTGAACCGATGAGTTTTGCAACTGTGTGTTTCTCCATATACTCGCTCATATCAAGTCGGAGCATTGCATTCTCGTCACCGAACATAGCTGCAGCAAGTGCCTTGCACAGTTCGGTTTTACCTACACCTGTGGGACCTGAGAAGATGAAAGAGCCAATAGGTCTTTTAGGATCACGGAGTCCTGAGCGGCTTCTTCTGACAGCCTTTGCAACAGCTGTTACTGCTTCATCCTGGCCTATAACGCGATTGTGAAGTTCCTGTTCAAGATTCAGAAGGCGGGTTGACTCCTCAACTTCAAGTTCCTTTACAGGAACACCCGACCACTGAGAAACTGTGGCGGCAATATCCTCTCGGGTTACCTGAGGATGACCGGATTTAGAACTGCCCTCCCACTCCTTGCGAAGCGTCTCCAGTTCCTCAGAAAGTTTTTTCTGCTCATCACGGATTTTTGCAGCTCGCTCAAAATCCTGCTGATTCACAGCCTCAGACTTATCCTCCTCGAGGGCAGCGATTCTACCCTCAAGTTCTTTGATTTCTGCAGGCTCTGTGTGAATCTGAAGTCTTACCTTTGAGGCGGCCTCATCAATAAGGTCGATTGCTTTATCAGGGAGGAATCTGTCGGCAATATAGCGATGAGAAAGTTCTACTGCTGCCTTGATTGCCTCATCGGTAATGCTGACTTTATGGTGTGCTTCGTAGCGGTCGCGGAGACCTTTGAGTATAAGAATTGATTCCTCAACAGTTGGTTCATCCACCTTTACAGGCTGGAATCTGCGTTCAAGAGCCGCGTCTTTCTCGATATATTTTCTGTATTCTTCAAGAGTTGTGGCACCGATAAGCTGGAACTCACCCTTTGCAAGTGAGGGCTTAAGTATATTGGCGGCATCGGCAGAGCCTTCTGCTGAACCTGCGCCGACAATAGTGTGGATTTCGTCAATAAACAGGATAATATCCTTGGCACTTTTAAGTTCATCAATTACATTCTTGATGCGTTCCTCAAAATCTCCGCGGTACTTTGTACCTGCAATCATACCTGTAAGATTCAGGCTGACCACACGCTTATCCCGAAGAAGTTCAGGCACAGTACCCTCTGTGATTTTCAGGGCAAGTCCCTCGGCAACTGCAGTTTTACCTACACCCGGTTCACCAATAAGAACAGGGTTGTTCTTTGTGCGTCTGGATAAAATCTGAATTACACGCTGAATCTCTTCTTCTCTGCCGATTACAGGGTCAATCTCCCCTGCTTTTGCCGCTTCGGTCAGGTCGCGGGAATATTTATCAAGTTCAGGGGTGGAACTGTTCTTGGAAGAAGGCTGTTCCACACTAGATTTCTCCGAGGAAAAACTCTGCTTTTCTTCAGGGTTATTAAGACTTGAACGCAGAGCCGATACAACGGATGCAGGACTGACACCTGCTGACTCAAGGAGTTTGACAGCATAACTGTCTTTCTCGGAAAGAATGGCAATAAGCAAATGCTCTGTGCCAACAAAGTTATGTCCGATTTTTGCAGAGGTCATAATTGCCGCCTGCATAACGTGTTTTGTCCTAGGGGTGAAATCATCGGGAGAAAGGGACATCTTCTCCCCTGTACCAATCATTTCTCTGATTTTATCAGAGAGGACATTTTCGCTGAGTCCGCAGTTTTTGAGTACTGTAGCCGCAACGCCGCTACCCTCCTCCATAAGTGCCAGAAGCAGATGTTCTGTACCTATGTAGGTATGTCCCATATTACCTGCTTCTTCAATGGCTATATTGAGAGCCTCGTTTGCTTTTTTTGTAAATCCTTTGAAATAATACATATTCGTTCATCCTTTCATACTGTTTAAGATTATCACCTGTTTGTCCGTACTCTTTAATATTTTTCTTTCTGCGAGATTATCTGAGGGTTGTTCTGATAAGTTCTGCTCTTGCCTTGTCACGCTCTGAGGGAGTAAGACGTTTACCCTCTCTGCGCATAAGACTTGCAGGTTGAATTGACAGCATAAGGTTGTCGATGGTTTCTATACTTACATCTTCCACTATGCCCTCTGTAATGCCCAGACGCACATTGCTGAGAAGTCTGACAGCTTCAGCGTGAGTGATAAGTCGGGCTGTAAGCAGGATACCCATACTGCGGCTTATCTTGTCCTGATACTCCATGCTCTCCATAAGGCGACCACGGGTTGCCATTTCGGACTGGACAAGCTGATTGCAGATATTTGTGAGGTTTTCAACTGCAGATTTCTCGGAGATACCAAGAGTTACCTGGTTGCTGAGCTGATAAAGTGCACCGGAAGCATCCGAGCCCTCTCCGTATGTTCCGCGGATTACAAAGCCCAGTTTTGCAAGGTTACCGGATATACGGGATACTGCGTGAGTCTCTCCCATTGCACACAGATGAAGCATTACGGATGCACGCATACCTGTGCCTAAGTTTGTGGGACACTGTGTGAGATATCCAAGTTTATTATCGAATGCAAAGTGAAGTTCTCTGTTAAGGGCAGTATCAATGCGGTCGGCAATCTCGTAAGCCTGCGCTACTGAAAGTCCCTGTTTTATTACCTGTATTCTCAGGTGGTCCTCTTCGTTAATCATAATGCTGATACTTTCGTCCTTGGTAACCGCCAGGGCTCTGCCTGTTACATCCTTTGCAAACTCAGGGCTGATGAGGTGGCGCTCCACCATTGCAATAGTATCAAGTTCGTTTATATCCTCCATATTTACAAGCATAAAATCATCGGGAAGAGTCTTTACAGCAGCAAAAACTTTCTCTACAACCTCTTTGCGCTGAGCATCGGTCATTCTGCAAGGAAAGGGATAATCTGCAAGATTTCTGGCAAGTCGGACTCTGGAAGAAATAATTACATTATCACTCATTGTTTGTACCCTCCAGTTCTTTGATTTTATCACGAAGTTCTGCGGCATACTCAAAGTTCTGCTCCTGCACCGCTTTTTCAAGTTCTGACTTTAGGTTTGCTATCTCAGACTCTTTGTTTGCTTCTGTCTGGGATTTCTCGGGGATTGCAGGTGATTCAGGAGATTTGCCGCAATGAACTGTGTTGCCGTGGATTCTCTTTATATAAGGCATAAGGTGAGAGAAGAAAACCTCATAACACTTGGCACAACCTACCTTACCTGTGTTGCTGATATCACCTGCTGTACTCTGGCACACAGGGCATCGGGTTGCCTGTGAACGGGCCGGAAGTGCTGTACCGAAGAAACTCTTCATAAGTCCGCCGAACATATCAGGCATTGATGTATCAAACATATTCTGAAATCCCATATCATGGGCACAATCGGCGCAGAGCATATACTCCTCGTACTCACCGTTTACAACACGTTTAACATGAGTTGTAGCGTTATTCTTTTTACATTTCTGACATTTCATATTGACCTTCCTCCTTTATATCATAGCAATAAGCATATTCTTGAAAATGGATGCACGGACCTTGTCGCGAAGTGCAGGTGGCACAGCACTGAGTGTGCGGTCTGCGCCTGCTGTAAGCATCAGCGTTGCAGCCTCTTCACTTATTATTGACGCAGATTTAAGGTTGTTAATCATAACCTGTGCAGTAATATTATCAAGACTGTCACCAATGCAGTTAATTATATGCATCAGCGTTGCAGACTTATCCCCCACTGCACGGGTAATGCGGATATATCCGCCGCCCCCTCGTCTGCTCTCTACAATATATCCCTGCTCGGGAGTGAAGCGGGATGTAATAACATAGTTTATCTGGCTGGGTACACAGCCGAATCGGTCTGCAAGTTCATTCCTGCGTATTTCGGCATTGCCCTCGGACTCAAGCATCTCAAGAATATACTGAGTCAACATATCACTTAGTCGCATATTATCACCTCATAGATGAGATTGAAGTCAGAATAATTTGACCTTTTCTGACCTTTGATATTATACTACATCTTTGGTCAGTAAAAGTCAAAGTCAGAGAAAGTCAAACTCCGCCAAAGCATCGTATCTTTGACGGAGTTTTCTTTAAATATCTTCTGTTTTCTTTGATTTGCTTGTTTTTTCTTGATTTCTACTTACACCATAAGTTCGCAAATCATATTGGAAAGTTCAACGGGATTCTCGATTTCAAGACCGCTTATCTGACGAGCCTGTGCATAGAGAATCTTTGTATATAGAGCAAGTTTATCCTTATCCTGTACAAAAAGATTTCTGAGAGTATCTGCAATTTTGTGATTAAGGTTAATCTCAAGAGCCATTTCTGCATTTGCAAAAGCCTCGTTACCGGGCATCTTGCTGAGGATTCGTGCCATCTCAGCAGAGATGTAACCCTCGCTTGAAAGGCTGACAGGATGTTCGCCAAGAGATGAGCTGAAGCGGACAACCTTAACCTTGCCCTCCAGAGCCTCCTGCATAGCTGTGAACATCTCGGTATTATCTTCGTTTGCTTTTTTGAGAGCATCCTTCTCTTCATCTGTGGAAAGGTCAAGGTCACCTGCTGTTACATTCTTGAAGCCTTTTTCAGAGTAGATATTGATAGCACCCAGAGCAAACTCGTCAATATCATCGCAAAGAAGAAGCACATCATAACCCTTCTCAACAACCGCCTGTGTACGGGGAAGCTGTGCGGCAAGTTCGGGTGTATCAGAGAAGGCATAGTAGATTGACTTCTGACTCTCGGGCATAGCCTCAACATACTCTTTGAGAGTGATATATCTGTCAGACGATGTACTGCGGAACACAAGTAAATCCTGGAGAACATCCTTGTGGATACCATAATCGCTGTAAACACCATATTTAAGCTGACCGCCGAAAGCCTTGAAGAAGGTTTCGTACTTTTCTCTGTCCTCTTTCTGCATTTTGAGAAGTTCGGACTTGATTTTCTTTTCGATGCTCTTTGCAATAGTCTTGACCTGGTAATTCTGCTGAAGAGTCTCTCGGGAGATATTCAGAGTAAGGTCGGAGCTGTCCACAACGCCTCTGACAAAGTTGAAGTAATCAGGCAGAAGGTCGGAGCATTTCTCCATAATCATTACCCCGTCACTATAAAGCTGGATACCTTTTACATAATCCTTGGAATAATAATCATAGGGTGCATTCTGAGGAACAAACAGAAGCATCTCGTACTCTACATTACCCTCAATATGAGCGTGGATTGTACGCAGAGGAGCCTGTGAATCATAGAAGTGTGCCTTGTAGAACTCGGCATACTCTTCTTCTGACACATCTGATGCCTTACGGTGCCAGATGGGAACCATACTGTTGAGAGTGCGGTTTTCTACTACTGTTTCATATTTGGGTGCATCCTCGCTGTCTGAACCCTCAACAGGTCTTGAAGTTTCTACATCCATACGGATGGGATAGCGGATATAATCGGAATACTTCTTGATAAGTTCCTGAATGCGGTATGCATCCATAAACTCGGAATAAGTCTCGTTTTCTGCATCTTCCTTAAGATACATTACAATCTCTGTACCGAATGAGTCTTTTGTAGTTTCAGCAATTGTATAACCATCTACGCCCTCGGATTCCCACACATATGCTACATCAGAACCAATTGAACGGGTTGTTACAACAATGCGTGATGACACCATAAATGCAGAATAGAAACCAACACCAAACTGACCGATGATGCTGATGTTATCATCCTTGTTATCTGTTTTGAACTCGCCTGAATCAGAGTGGGCAATAGTACCAAGATTCTGCTCCAGGTCCTTGTCTGTCATACCGCAACCATTATCAGATACGGTAATGGTACGAGCCTCCTTATCAACTGCGATAGTGATGGCATACTCATCTCTGGGAAGACCTACAGAGGAATCTGTAAGGGAGCGGAAATAACGCTTGTCGATTGCATCACTTGCGTTGGAGATAAGTTCTCTGAGAAAAATTTCCTTGTTTGTGTAAACGGAATTAATCATCATATCCAGCATTTTTCTGGATTCGGTTTTAAACTGTTTCTTTGCCATATATATTACCTCCGGATAGAAACAAATCAGAATTGATACCCCTATATTTTAGTCCTTATTACCTGCAAAGTCAAGGAGAGCAAAGTAATGTTCACACAAAATTAAAAGCGGTCTGCAAAAAGCAAACCGCTCTGAATCTTTATTTATATTTTTCCACAAGATAACAGATTGCTTCTTTGTAACCATCGAAGCCTTTACCTGTTACAACCTTTTCTGCATAAAGAGATACATAGGAAAAGTGCCTGAAATCTTCCCTCTCTGATACCTCAGAAAGATGCACCTCTGCTGTAGGAACAGACACCGCCTTGAGAGCATCAAGAATCGCAACACTTGTGTGAGTGTATGCAGCAGGATTGATTACAATTGCATCGTACTCGCCATAGCAATTCTGAATCTCGGTTACGATGTCGCCCTCGTGGTTGCTCTGATACACACTGCACTCTACAGAAAGTTCACTGCATACATTCTCTACAAAGGACACAAGGTCCTTATAGGTCTGTCTGCCATACACATCAGGCTCGCGAATCCCCAACATATTCAGATTGGGACCATTGATAATTTTAATCTTCATTTATTACCTCCGAAAAAGCAGAAACAACACTTTGTGCAACTGCCTGTGCCTCTGTGTTTCCATCAACTGTTATGTGAGAAAAATCCTTATAGAAAGGCAGACGTTTCTGATACATTGACGCAAGGTCGGTTGAAAGAGGTCTGTCTTCTGTAGAAAGCACAGATATATTTCTTTCAAGGAATATTACAACCGAGTTTTGTCGGATAACATATTTATTCTCAGGAATTGTAACCGCTCCCCCACCTGTTGCAATAACCGCACCGCTTTCTTTGCAGAGGGTTTTAAGAATCTGAGACTCAACAAGTCTGAAAGCAGGCTCACCCTCCTCCTTTATTATCTGAGCAGGAGTTCTGCCTGTTGTTTTCTCTATCTCTTCATCTGCATCAACAAAAGGTCGGGACAAAGAATCTGCTACAAGTCTGCCAACTGTAGACTTTCCGCAACCGGGCATACCAACCAGAACAATATTGAGAGTACGGCTCATAACTTCTCTGCGGATTCTCTCGATGACACTCTCTGATATACTGCTGTCCGTGAAAACCTCGCAGGCTCTGTGTGCCTGTGCTACAAGCATAGAAAGTCCATTGACGAAAGGTATTCCCAATTCCTCTGCCTGTAAAACAAGTGCCGTCTTTGCGGGATTATAGATAACATCGCAAACACCCTTACATTGAGGGAAAACACTCAGGTCTACAGGAGATACTCCTGTGTTGGGATACATACCAACGGGGGTTGTATTGACTATAAGTACTGCATCTCTATGAAGATGAAGGTTCTGATAATTATTTTCACCGTTTCTGCTGATGACTACTACATCAGCTCCTTGGCTTTTAAGCACAGCGCAGACTGTTTTTGATGCACCGCCTGAACCAAGTACCAGAGCCTTTGCCCCCTGAACATCAATGCTAAGGGAGTTGAGCATATAAGAGAAGCCGAAGTAGTCCGTATTATCTCCGAAGAGAGTGCCGTCACTACGCCTTACAACAGTATTGACAGCACCTATCATCTGTGCCTGAGGAGATATTTCATCACAGTATTTCATTATCTCCGTTTTATAAGGAATGGTAACATTATAACCCCAAAGGTCATTGTTCTTTACCCATTCCCCTAAAACATCTCTGTCAACCTCATAAAGGGCATAAGGGTAATCAGCAAGTAAAGAGTGAATAAGAGGTGAAAAACTATGTGACAGATGCTCACCCAGAAGTCCGAACTTCTTACCTGCAAATCCGTTTACATACTCCATAATTATCAGACAAGCTCGGTATAACTGCCCATATACTCAAAGTCCTCGGTCTCTGACTCCAGTTCGCAAAGAAGAGTTGAGAGTACAGGTGAATA
Source organism: Oscillospiraceae bacterium (assembly GCA_015065665.1). Classification (GTDB taxonomy): domain Bacteria; phylum Bacillota; class Clostridia; order Oscillospirales; family Acutalibacteraceae; genus Ruminococcoides. The sequence goes on from SVPX01000006.1 coordinate 14,642, forward strand.
TACAGACTCGGAAACATCGAAGTAGAACATAAACTCAAAATCGGAACCGGGCAAAGGACGGCTCTCAAGTTTTACAAGATTGATACCTGATGCAAAGAATCTTGCAAGGATATGATAGAGTGAACCCGGTCTGTGAGGAAGTGTCATCTTGATACTTGTACGATCAGCACCGGGATAAACCTCCAGTGTCTTGGAAATACAGATAAATCTTGTATCGTTGGAAGCATTGTCGCGGATATTATGTCTGAGTGTGTTGAGACCATAGAGTGCGGCACAATCAGGAGATGCAATAACAGCAACATCTTTTCTGCCGCTTTCTGCAATTGCTTTTGCGGCGGCTGCTGTGTTGGGATATGGAACAACCTTAATTTCCTTATTTGATGCAAGGAACTGTGAGCATTGATCAATTGCCTGTTCGTGAGACCATATCTCTTTTACCTGTGCAAGGCTTGTTGCCTTACTGAGAAGCGCGTGGTTGATACGGCAACGGACACTACGTACAATGTAGAAATTATACTGAGACATCAGGTCATAAACCATATTTACAGAACCTGCGGTGCTGTTCTCAAGAGGAAGAATTCCGTATTTGCACAGACCTGAATCCACAGCCTTGAACACAGCCTCGAAACTGCCCATATACATTATCTGAGGAAGTTTGAATATCTTTTCACAGGCGTGCTGGGAGTATGCACCCTCTGTACCCTGACAGGCAACAACTGCTCTCTCAGGGAAAAGGTTTGGGGTATTATCAAGGGCTGTGGAAATTGTATCGGCAAGTTTCTTGTCCTTGTTCATAATTCTGCTCTGATAAGCACGGCTTACATTAGTGAGAGTTGAAAACAGAACTCTTGTGTACAGTTCTGTATCTTCTGTTGAACGCTCTGCGGCTCTGCCGATAAGCTGACGCTCACGCTCTCCGTCATAAAGAGGTGTACCTGAAGTTGCTTTATACCCTGCAACCTCTTTGATTATATCCATACGTTTATTAAAAAGTCTGACAAGTTCCTCGTCAATAATGTCGATTTCCTGTCTGTACTGTTCCATGCTCATAATAATTTCTCCTTACTAAAAATATAAATTAAACTTCAAATCCATCTGCATTGACAATTGCCATAGCAACTGCTGACTCAATAACAACAGCCGCTCTGGGTACAATGCAGGGATCGTGTCTGCCTTTGATTACAAGAGGTGTTTCTTTGTTATCTGACAAATCCACACTATTCTGCTCTTTTGCAATTGAGGGTGTGGGTTTGAATGCCGCAGAGAAAGTAAGAGGCATTCCTGAGGATATACCCCCCAGAATTCCACCGCAATTGTTTGTAATAGTAATAACTTTGCCTGTGCTGTCAAGAGTAAAGCTATCGTTTGCCAGGCTTCCGCACATCTTGGAAAACTCAAACCCTGCTCCAAATTCAAGTCCTTTTACTGCAGGTACAGAGAACACAGCCTGAGCTATAAGGGCCTCAAGACCGCCGAAGAAGTCACCCCCAAGACCTACAGGCAAACCATAGACGGCACACTCAATTTCTCCGCCTACAGAATCCCCCTGTGCTTTATACTTCAAGACTTCTTCTCTCATCTTCTCCTTAGCCTTTTCATTGATTACAGGGAAAGAAGAAGTTACAAGTCTGCTGTTAACATCCTCCATAGACTGCAAGGGATTGAGTTTATCATCAACTATACTTCCGATTCTGCTCACATGAGAGACAACGGATATTCCTTTAGTTCTGAGAATTTCAAGGCAGATAAAGCCTGCGGCACACATAGCCGCTGTAAGCCTGCCTGAAAACTGACCTCCGCCTCTGATATCATTATGACCGCCATACTTGATAAAAGCGGCAAAATCTGAATGTGATGGTCTGGGAACTACCGATACATTATTATAGTCCTGTGAACGGGTATCCTTATTCTCTATCATAAGACACAAGGGCGCACCACAGGTTACATTGTCAACAATGCCTGATACAAACACAACCTCGTCACCCTCATGACGGGCGGTGGCAAGTTCATCCTTTGCCCTGCGTCTGTCCATAAAAGCTCTGAGCCTGTCTGTATCAATATGCATACCTGCAGGGACACCATCTATAACCGCACCTATTGCCTGTGCGTGAGATTGTCCGAACAAGGTAATTTTTATTCTATCTCCAAAGGTAGCCGACATAATTATTCCTCCACCTCTAAATTTGCTCCTAAAGTTTTCATATCCTCAAAAAAGGCAGGATATGATTTGCAGACAGCTTCTGCTCCTGTAATGATAACCTCACCCTCACAACAGGTAGAAGCAATTGCCGCCGCCATTGCAATTCTGTGGTCACGACAAGACTGAACCTCACCGCCTGTAAGTTTTGATCCTCTGATAACCAAGGTATCATCAGAAACCTCTGCATTACCGCCTAAGTTATTTATCATCTGCGATACAGTCAGGAGTCTGTCACTCTCTTTGAGTCTGAGTCTGCTGCAACCTGTGATTCTTGTTTCGCCCTTTGAGACTGCAGCAACAACTGAAATCACAGGAACTAAATCGGGAATATCACTTGCATCTATCACACAGGCTGTAAGGCTATCTGATTTACAGGTAAATCGGGTTTTATCGCAGGAGATTTCTGCTCCGAAATGCTCAAGCACCTGTGTTACTGCTCTGTCACCCTGCAAAGATTCTGCATCAAGATCAAAAACTGTAACATCACTTCCCATAGCACCTGCACAAAGCCAGAATGCGGAGTTGGACCAATCACCCTCCACAGCACAATCACGCAGGTCGTATCTGCCGAACACCTTATATATTCTGTCGTTACATTCTACTTTAACATCAGATTCAAGCATAGCGGCAACTGTAAGTCCCACATAGGGCTTTGATTCAAACAAGCCTGTTACCTCTACACTACCACCGCCGCAAAGAGGAAGCATCAGAAGAAGTCCGCTTATAAACTGAGAACTCACATCACCCTGTATTTTATATTCACCGGGAAACGCTCTGCCGCTCTGGATTATGCGGTTTGACTTGTCGCGGCTTATTACAATTCCGTGGTCGGTGAGTATCTCTGCAAGAGGTGACAAAGGACGCTCAAAGAGCCTGTCGGAACCTTTGAATCTGGCACACAGGCCAAGGCCTGCCGCAACACACATCATAAATCTGAGAGTTGTACCGCTTTCACCACAATCAAATTCCACAGTCTGTCCTGCATGCACAGTAACTTTGGGAACTAGATATGTATTGCCGATACGGACTACATTACTACCCATTGCCCTCAGGCAGGAAACGGTCGCATCTATATCCTCGGATGAGGTATTGCATCTGACGCGTGTTGTCCCTTCTGTCATAGCAGCACAAATGAGAAGTCTGTGTGCCATAGATTTTGAGGGGATTGCCTGTATTTCACCTTTCAGCTTTGTGGGGGTTATTCTGACTTTCATACTATTTTCACATACCCTTATTGATATAATTCTTTATATTTTCCACATCTGTTTTCTCAAGGTAACAATCTCCAATCTCTCTTATAAGCACCATTGTTACCTTATCTCCCATACGCTTTTTGTCAGAAAGAGAATCGGAGAAAAGCTCCTCCTCCTTCATCTGAACGCTTGTGGGGAGGTTATATTTTGCACAGACAGTTTCAATATACTGTGCTGTACAAGATGAGCAAAGAGACATTTCGGCACAGGCTCTTGCTACAATACACATACCTGCTGAAACTGCACTTCCGTGAGGAATACTGAAATTGCTTCTGCGCTCAATAGCATGACCGATGGTATGACCTAAATTGAGAAACTGTCTTGCACCTGTGTCAAACTCATCTTCACACACATAATCTTTTTTAATTTTAACACACTCTTCTATGAGTTCGTCAAGTGTTTCATTTAAATTATCTGAGTCTATAATCTCTCTGACTTTGCCGCCTCTGAGCACTGCATATTTTATCACTTCTGCCATACCGTTTGCAAATTCGCAAGAAGGTAAAGTAGAAAGAACAGTGCTGTCACAAAGCACCAAAGAAGGCTGATAAAAGGCACCAAACATATTCTTGCCCTTTGAAAGATTCACAGCAGTTTTACCACCAACAGAAGAATCAACCATTGCAAGTAAGGATGTGGGAATCTGACAAACAGCAATTCCTCGCTGATACAGAGCACCGCAGAGGCCTGCCATATCGGTGATAACACCGCCACCCAGAGCAACGATAACATCACTTCTTGTAAGTCCGGACTCAGCACAGAAATCAGCACATTTTACAAGATTTTCGGGATTTTTTGATTCCTCGCCTGCAGGAATAGTAAAAAGTCCTGTTTCAAAACCACTTGTCTTAAGACTGTCTGCAACTCTCTGTGCATAAAGCGGTGCAACATTTGAATCCGATACAATCACGGCTCTCTTACCTGTGCAGATTTTCTCTATATATTCTCCGCAGTTGTCAAGAAGTCCCTGTTCGATGTATACTGTGTATCCTTCTCTCAGGTCAATTTCTACTCTTCTCACCCTCTGCCATCTCCTTTGCTACTTTGCCGTCCAGCAAAAGCTGACGGAGTTTATCTTTATCTCCACTTTGCAGAGCCTGTGAATACTCTGTAAGATGCTCAACAAGGCAATCGATTTCTCTTATAAGGTTATCCCTGTTATCCATAAAAAGTTCTGTCCACATATTCTCGTTAAGATATGCAACACGAGTCAGGTCCTTATAACTGCCTGCAGAGATGCCTTTGTGAGACTTTGCACAAGGACTTTTCACATAGGCATTTGATACCACATGGGCAAGTTGGGATGTGTAGGAAATAAGCTCATCGTGACGCTCCGGAGTCATAACAGACACCCTTGAGAAACCTACCCCAAGCACCGATTCTCTAGCCCTTGCGATAACCTCGATATCTTCTGCATGTTTCGGCACAAGTACAAAACAGGCATTATGGAACATAGTATCTTTTGCATATTTAATTCCGCTGTACTGTGTACCTGCCATAGGGTGTCCGCCCACAAAATGAAATCCATTTTCCTCAGCTATATCAAAGCAAGGGGCACATACACTGCGTTTTACGCCTGCACAATCTATCACAAGGGAATCCTTTGCAAAATGTTCTGCGTTATCACGGATATAATCAACACAAGCAGAAGGATACAAGCAAACAAATATAGTATCGCACTCCCCTATTGTCTCAGAGTTAAGTTCACCGTCTATAATTCCGGACAGAAGAGCGTACTTTGTAGTGCTGGTGTCAATATCATATCCATAAACTTTTGCAGAGGACTTTTTCTTTGCGGACTTTGCTATAGATGCACCGATAAGTCCAAGTCCTACTATGCCTATATTATACATTACTTATCACTCCGATAAAAGATATCTTTTATATTAATTGCTCATTACCTTGCGGATTTCCTGAACCTTGCCTGTTACCTGCTCGTACTGTTCAAAGGTAAGGGACTGAGCGCCATCACACATTGCGTGTTTGGGATCATTATGAACCTCGATGATAAGACCATCTGCACCGCAGGCCGTAGCCGCATAAGCCAGGGATGGAACCATACGGGAATGTCCACAAGCGTGAGAGGGATCGATGATTACAGGCAGATGAGTCATTTCTTTGAGTGAAGGCACAGCAGAAATATCCAGAGTGTTTCTTGTATATGTCTCAAATGTACGGATACCGCGCTCACAGAGAATAACATTCTCGTTACCGCCTGCCATAATATACTCAGCACTCATCAGAAGTTCTTTGAGTGTGTTTGCAAGACCACGCTTAAGGAGAATGGGCTTATTGGTTTTTCCCAGTTCCTTCAGAAGTTCAAAGTTCTGCATATTTCTTGCTCCAACCTGAATCATATCAACACCCTCAAAGAGTGGCAGGTGGTTAGCGTTCATAATCTCACTTACAATGGGAAGTCCTGTTACTTCCTTGGCTTTCAGAAGAAGTTCGATGCCGTCAGCCTTAAGTCCCTGGAAGTCATAAGGAGAAGTACGGGGTTTGAAAGCACCGCCGCGGAGGATATTTGCACCTGCAGCTTTAACACGCTGTGCAACAAGGATAATCTGCTCTTCACTCTCAACAGAACAAGGTCCTGCAATCATAGCAAAATGTCCCTTGCCTATCTTGACACCGGACACATCAACAACTGTGTCATCGTCAAAGAATTTACGGTTTGCCTTTTTGTAAGGCTCTGAAATTCTGCGTACAGACTCAACAATCTCAAGTCCCTCAAGCAGATCCATATCAACAATACTTGTATCACCAATAAGACCAAGTACTGTATGATATTCACCCTCAGAAATGTGAACCTTTAGTCCCATACCTTCAAGCCAGCTGATCAGATTCTCCTGCTGAAGTTTTTCTACACCATTTTTAAGTACAGCAATCATAACAATTTACCTCCAAAGAAGATTTGCGGATAAAAACAAAAACACCGCAGTGATTATACACTGCGGTGATATCATCGGTATCCGAAAAAGTCACGTTCAAAAAATTTGCAGCTCAAATCACTTCTACTATTTAGTCCATGCTAAAAAAGTAAAAGTAATAAAAGTATGTAGCTGCAAATGTATTCTTGCTCATAACTTTGTTGTCTCCTGTAAAAAATTTTCTTCATTTTAGCACAGTAAACCGATGATGTCAATAGGAAAATAAAATTATTTCAAAAATATTTTTTTACTTTTCTTAGCTTTTTTCTGCATAAGTTCTTGAACATATCATATGAATACAGTATAGTCACAAAACAATTTTTTCCAAGAACCCAGTAACAATGGGGTGTTTGAGAATTGCGACAAAATTTTCTCAATTTTTTTCAAAAATAAGGTTGACAAACAGTATGGTAAGTGTTATAATAGCGAAGCACTTGAAAAAAGACGCGAGTGTGCTGGAATAGGCAGACAGGCACGTTTGAGGGGCGTGTGTGGCAACGCGTACGGGTTCAAGTCCCGTCACTCGCACCATAGGACATCAACTTCTGTTGATGTCCTTTTTCTTTTTGCACAAGTATGCTTATACCTACACAATCAATTGTTCAGCACAATACAAGAAATGTGTGATATTATGAAAAAGTTTAAGTTACTTATAGTTGCATCATTGGTTCTCATCAGTATGCTATGTACTCTGTGGGGATGCAACACTAATACAAATCCACAGAAAGCTCAGGCGGAAATCTATGCTCTTGATACAATAATAGAGATTACTGCTTACGGAGAAAAGGCACAGGAGGCTATCACAGCCGCTAAAGCTGAAATCTACGCCTTGGAGAAACTTTTCTCTGTTACCGATACTGACAGCGACACACACCGAATAAACACAGCACAAGGAAATCCTGTGAAAGTCAGCGATGAAGTTTATACAATCATAGAAAAATCTCTTGAATACAATACTCTCACCAAAGGCAACTTTGACATTACCCTCTACAATGTAACAAAGCTGTGGGGGTTTACTACTGATAGCCAGAGAGTGCCTGAGGATTATGAGATAACAGAGGCACTTAAGAATACCGGTAGCCACAAGGTTACACTTTACGGAAATAATGAGATTTCTGTTTCTGAGGGTACTGCTCTTGACCTGGGTGCTGTTGCAAAAGGATACATTGGTGACAGAGTTGCAGAGGTTCTTTCCGACTCGGGTGCTGAATACGGAATAATATCTCTGGGTGGAAACATCCGCACTTTCGGAGAAAAAGCAGATGGCTCCAAGTGGCGTACAGGTATCCGTCACCCCCATGAAAACGGATATTTTATCATTGCAGATACAGGTGAAGTTTCTGTTATAACATCAGGAGCTTATCAGAGAAATTTTACAGTTGACGGCAAGACTTACCACCATATTATAAATCCCGAAACAGGCTACCCCTCTGAGTCGGATGCACAATCGGTGACAATCATCGGCACAGATGGTGCTTTATGCGATGCACTTTCCACCGCAGTATTTATCGGCGGCACAGAGTATGCAGATAAACTTTATAAAGAACTGCAGAACTTTGAATATATCATTTTATCAAAAGATAACACTGTATATGCATCACAAGGTTTAAAAGGCTCTTTAGAGTTATCCCACAATTACAAGGATATGGAAATCATATACAGATAAATAAATCCCGCAGACTTACAGGTCTGCGGGATTTATTTATGTAACCATAATATTCTGAGAGTTTATTCTTCCACTCTCTCAATTGTGCCATCTGCCAACATATCGCTGAAACTACGTTCAAACTGATACTGGGTTCCACCACCGGATTCACCAAAGTTACCTGCTGCTGTACCTTTCTTACAAACCACAGGAGAACACACACGATACTCATGGTATTCCATACTCTTCTCATCATAAGGCAAAGAAAGTTTATCGTAAGGTGTGCCCTTATCTGTTGCATTTATTCCATTATCGCCGCCGTATCTTGCTATAATGAAACCCTCCGGCAACACCACATCACTTATTGGCTTGGATGTATCAAACCCTGTATTTTCCTGAGCGTCAGAAGATTTATAACGATCCCAGGCTATACCATATTGTCCCGTCTCATTATAATGGGAGCGATACGCCTTGAAAGAATCATCAAACACTAAGGGAGTGCTCTCAACCTGTTTACCATCAATATTCTGAACAGTACCCAGATCTAACTTTTGTTCTATCCAGTTTCCCTTATCATCCATAACATAGGTTGTTGACATTATTTCCTCATATTCTGCTTTATCAACACCCTGAGGGTAGAGTTCCATCTGTGCTTCATCCACATAGAGTTCAGAACTTCCTGTTTCTGGAGCATCTGTGGTTTCTATTGAGGAATCGGTATTTTCAACACCACCGTCAAATCCGGTTGAACCGTTATCGTTTGAATCCGACATAAGAATTCTCCTTATACAGTAGATTTTACAAATTCAAATCTTTCAACGATATAATCAAAAAGTTTCAGCTCTGTTTTGCTGAGTTCATCTGTCTCACAAATGTAACGATAAACATTGTCGTCACCATCTACCATATAATAGTCACCATCACCATAGTTTTCCAACACAACAAGACCTTTTGTTGCAGGGAACCGGCTGTGAAGTCTGAGAGTGGTAACAATCATATCAGACTTTTCCATCTGGATACCATTTACTCCGTAGAGTTCACAATACTCATAACCAAGATAACCATAGTCGAGAATATACTTTCTTAGTTGTGTGCCAAACTTAATTCCAAGCAATGATTCCAAGCCTGAGATGTTGTCTGCATCAATTCTTACCGGGGTCATATCAACATTATTCTGAACAATAAAATCAGTCAGTTTCATAATAATCAATCTCCTTTAGCTCTTTCTTTCCAATGATTACTGCGCTGCACATTATAGTAATTTGCTTTTGTGCCATCCTGACGCCAACTGTCAGTTTTGCTTGTGTGTAAAGTAGAATACAACTCACCATGTTCGGAGTTTGCTGTAAGTTCAGCAAGTGGAGAATCATATTCCTGACCTATATGATGAAGTTCTATGGTCTCTCCTGTTTTTGCATCAATAGGAGCTCTTCCTTTCTCCATAAGTTCTCTGTTTGTACACCCTGTTTTAGGGTCCACATAATCCATATCAATATCATCTCTGACAAGACAGGTTCTGCCATCCACAACCTCTTCTTTAAGTCCTGCGTTCTGATAAACCTCCAGTTCATCAACAGAAGAAATATGGTCGTTCACTTCATCTGAATACTCGCTTTTTTCACTTATCGCTTCACGCTCGGCGGCTTCTTCGCTGTCAGAACCCTCTTTATCATCCGTATCGGAAGTGTCCTTGTTTTCCTCATTAGAAACTTCATCTTTATCAGGATTTTCATCTGACATTTCTTCGGATACTCTTTCGCTTTCGTCAGCCTCTGTTTCCTGATTATCAGATTCCTCATCATCGTTCTGAGTTTCATCTGTATTGTCTGCGAATTCCTCTGAATCTTCGTTTTCCTGATTATCACCGACTTCAACGTCAGCCTTGGGATCGGAAAACTCTGACAGAGCATCATTCTCTGAAAAATCAGGTGCAGTTTCTACGAACTCATCTGATGCATCTCCACCTTCAGAGTATCCATCAGACGCCCCGGTATATATATCTTCGGTGGAATCGGTGTCTCCGGATTCACTATACAAGTCATCAGAAGAACTTTCATCAAAAGATTCTGTACTTTCGGTTGCGGTTCCGCTTTCATAAGAATCGCTACTTGATGCACTATCACACATATATGCCTTCTCCTTTTATCATATTTTTTCTCTTATGTAGATACGTTCAATCTTTTCTCTCAATTCCTGTGAATTAAGATTCCAGATTCTGAGAAGTGCTGCCATAAGGCAACTTCTGACAACTCTGTTTTCAGGAGCTGCTACATTGTTATCCTTGATAAAGTTTAAAACATGTCTGTCCAGGTTATCCACCACACATGTTTTAACAGTATCGGGATTAAGTACCCGCGCCAGACGAATGAAATTAGTCCTCTGGATTTCTGTAGTCAAAACATCTTCAGGGGTAAGACCAATACAACCCTTACAAGCACGACATATGGCACATCTCTTATCTGTAAGCATTATGTATCCCGGGTCACCATTGATATTCACACAAGAGACAGATGTTCTGCGAAGCACCTCTTCTCTTGAAAGGTTCCTGAGATGATCAGGCACAAGCGCACCTGCATAATGCGGTTTTACAAGTTTCGGTCTGTAATCTCCCTCAGAATACATTGCAGCAACACCCTGCTTGAGCGTTGACAGAGCTTCTGTCTGAAGTTCCGTCATATTCATAGCACCGCCCATAAGCTTTCTCTCTTCCTCTGATACAGTACGGTGAACAATCTTCAGATTTGTATTCTTGATAAGATCAGGTGCAAGTTTGGAGGGGATCTGGTCCGCAACAACAAATCCCTGGCCTTTACTTCTGAGTTCTGCAAGAAGATTACAGAAAAACTCAACTGCAGCGCCTCTTGGATCCGCGTTCTCCCCTGTTGAACTCTGAATATTCTTCAGAAGTCTGTGGGCTTCCTCAAAGAACAGAACGTGTCTTACCTGATGGTGGCAATCTTCCTGTTGTCTGCGGTATTCTAAAATACGCATAAGGAGCAGACTGATGATAAAGGATCTGACATCGTCATCACCAATATCCTCAAGTTCCACAATGGTATTACCCTCAAGCAGATGCTTCATAGGAAAGGACTTCTGAACATTGAGGGTTGCACCCTTGCTTCCGATTCTCAGGGAATTGATTCTTGCCTGAAGCGAACCGTTAAGGTCGTGACTCATTCGTGTATCATAACCCATTTCTTCGATAATCTCAGGAATTTTAAAATATAAATCCTCAATTGTAGGATAAATCTCTGCTCCTCTTGTGTTTACATTGTTGGATATATCCCATCCACAATCCTCATATATACTGTATATTGCCTTTTCAAGTATATATGGCATAGGAGTATACATAATAAAACTTGCCTTGAAAGCTGCAAATACAAAGTCGATATGAGTCTGTATGGACACAGACTTTCTGTTTCCTTGTTCATCCACATACACAACCCTTTCAAAAGGATTGATACAAAGTCTGCTGGAAAAAGGTTCGTTTGAACCTACGCTATATATCCGCAGTTTATCAAAGCCCAGTTTATAAAGTTCCCAGTATTCTTTTTTTGCAGGTTCAATAACCATAAAGGGTCTTTTCTGACCACCGCTGTTTGCTGCACTGTGAATCAGACTCTTTATTGTGTTTGTTTTACCCGAACCTGTAAGTCCGATAATCAGACAATGTCGGTTAAGTTCATCAAGGTTTATACGATAGTGATTGTTTGTAACATCGCCATTCTCAAGTATTCTGCCAAGACTGGTGTCTCCCTGAACATCTCTGTTAACATCAAACTCCACATGGTCTTTTATAGTAATACCCGCTGTATCAACAACAGGAGGCGTCATATAAATTGCTGTCTCGTAACTGCTAAGTCTGCTGCCGTATGTAGGATAATCTATCTCACCATAAAACTTATGGGTATAACTTCTGGAATCAATAAGCATTTTATACTGACCAGATTTGTGCATAACTGCGTGTACAGGAACAGGTACAGATTCTTCTCCAAAATATGCAGAGGATAACAATCCACCCAGTAGTCTTGCGTGCTGATAAGATGTTGAGGCAAAATTCACAACAACATCCCACTCGCCAACAGCAACGCACTCTTTCATTTTATCACAGAACTCCATAATTTTCTCATAGTAGTGAGCGCTATGCATATAACTCTTTTTGAAAGAAGTGCTTTCTATAGCTTCTCCATCAGTATAGGAAACCTCAGAAAAAATACTGTTTGCAGTTGCAATTTCTGTCCAGTCCCTGTATCTGTTTATTGTGTTCTCCTTGGAGACGGGACTTGCAAACACACACACCTCCCAAGGATTAGCCCCCATACCGTGAATTACTCTTTCAAGTTGACCTGATATAGTGAAATCCTCTGTGCCTGTGGGATTACCCAGCAAGAACCCACCATCAGACCAAGTCTTGCTGAACAAAACTTTACCTTCAAATGGTTTCTCTTTTTCTTTTCCTGTGTATTCATCCTTTTCCATCAGAAATTTCATCTGAGGCAATACACCAAGAAATGTATCCTTGATAAATTCAACATATTTTGTAAGGGTACCCAGGTAGACACAAATCTTCTTGCCATCACTACGGAACAAAAACGAAACCGGCAGCGACATTGAATGAAGGGTAACAAGAGCCTCTGAAAACATAGTCCATAAAGGTTTCTCTTTCAGCTCCCACAACTTGCTTATTTCGCTTATCTGCAGATAACAACATTTTGACATATCGAAGGATAAACAGATGTTACCATCCACCTCGCGTCTTGCCATTTCTGCATTCATACAATCGTAATGGCTTGATGCCACCATACACAGTTTTTCAATTTCGTTACGTCTCAATTTTTATCACCACTGTCATATATTACATTTAAACATTAATTCCGTATCTGAATATTACAGGTAAGGTGCAAATGCATACAAAGATAAAACTGCAAGTATCATAGATATTATCAGAATACCCATTATAGGAAATCTTGCTTCTCTTCCCCTGAACATAGTGAACATAATCCCTATCCGGGTAAAAACAAGAACAAGATATAGAACTGTTAATACTACGGCATATATGCCCCACAACTTAAGGAAAGTTCCGATGCCGTTCCAAAAACCAAGACCTGAACTTGATCCAATAAAACACAAGAAAAGAAGCATCAGAACAAAAACAATACCGCTGACAATAGCTCGTACTGACCTCTGAAAATTTACCTTGCTCTTATAACCATTGTTAACAATATGAACAGAACTTGCCATAAGAACACCATTGTTATATTTGCCAGAGACCTCAACTTCCATATTATCAGCAAGTTGCAATCCCCTTGATATTGTTCCGTGAACATTGACGGGAACATCGCGGTAATTACTATAACCGGAGGAATCTTTTTCATCCTCAACTCTTACTGTAAATCTATGCAGGGTATCCTCAAGTCTCTGACGGTAAACAAGAGCCTGAAACCATCTGACAAAAAACAAACGCCTGTAGTTGCCATCTTCTCTACCGGTACAACTATACTGTGAAATCCTGCCTCTGATAGTATTATCGTGTTTACAAACAAGGTTAGCATCATGGTTATTGTCAGGTGCATTCTCTGTCTTAGACGAATTATTATCATATGACACAGGCGGAACAGGCGGAACACTCCCCCATCCTGTAGTATTCTGGTTATCTTGTTCTGTGTGGTCTTGTTCTGAATAGTTGCCAGTAGCAGAAATCTCTTTTCTGTCGCACAGATCTTCTAAGGAAACCAATTCAACAGAAAGTCTTTCTGAACAATAGGGACAGGTGAGCATATCGGTATTTGTTGTATAAGGTCTACCGCTACACTTACTGCAACTTTTGATAATCATATAAACACCTCATTAACGAATAAAGCCTTAAATAGCAAACCAAACACACATCATAAATATAATACAGCAGTACAATTTATGTATGATTTTATAACATTTTGTTCTCAGTTTCAATGATATTTCAAACAATTTACAGATTATTTACAATTGATGCCTTATGATGTAACATAGCAAACATCTCAGCAATTAACAATCTCCGCATATTCACATAAATGCAAATCCAATATAGTATATAATATCACAACGCTACACCATATTCAACATTTTTTCTCTTAATATCCATCATAATATGTCAACTTTACACAACTGATTTAAGAACTACACATATCACAAACAATCACCATTCACAAAAAAGGTTGTGCTGAAATAAAATGTATTGTCACGGTATAAAGGCTTTATATTGTGGCAAAAATATTAGCAAATGAACTTCGGAGTGTGAAGTATGAACATAAAACGCGGAGATATATATTATGCAGATCTTAGTCCTGTGGTAGGCTCAGAACAAGGCGGAGTGAGACCTGTGCTGATTGTACAGAACGATGTGGGCAACAAATACAGCCCAACAGTAATTGCCGCCGCCATTACAAGTCAGCAATCAAAAGCAAACATCCCCACCCATATTCAAATAGGCTCTGAGTCCAGCGGACTTGCAAAGAACAGCGTTGTGTTGCTTGAGCAGGTACGAACCATTGATAAAAAGAGACTTAAAGAGAAAATGGGCTGTGTTGACCAGAATGCCATGAGCAAGGTTGACCAGGCTATATCCATATCCTTCGGACTGGGTGCTTACTGAACCGATTTAATAAATGAAACAGAAAACCGGTATAATAATGAAGAAACGGCTGAGGAATAATCCTCAGCCGTTTTGTTGTTATTATTAAGATATTTACTACTATTATACAAGTTCTGCAACTGCAGCCTTGAGAGCATCAACTCTGTCTGTAACCTCCCATTTAACAGGGAGATCCTCACGGCCCATATGACCGTAAGCCGCAAGAGGTCTGTACTTTGTGTTGCGAAGGTCAAGGTCGCGGATAATGCTGGAGGGACGAGCATCAAACACCTTATCTACTGCCTTACTGATAACCTGGTCGCTATACTGTGATGTACCGAAGGTATCAACAAATACAGAAACAGGCTTTGCAACGCCGATTGCATAAGCAAGTTGAACCTCACACTTGTGAGCAAGACCTGCTTTTACAATGTTCTTTGCAATATATCTGCAGTAGTATGCAGCAGAGCGGTCAACCTTTGTGGGGTCTTTACCACTGAATGCACCGCCGCCGTGACGGGAATAACCGCCGTATGTATCAACGATAATCTTTCTGCCTGTGAGACCTGCATCACCACAGGGACCGCCGATTACAAATCTGCCTGTGGGGTTGATGAAATACTTTGTGTTTTCGTCAAGAAGTTCAGCAGGAACAATGGGTTTTACAACATGCTCCAGAAGGTCTGCTCGAATCATCTCAAGAGTAGCCTCTGCTGCGTGCTGTGTAGAGATAACGATTGTATCAATACGAACAACCTTGTCACCGTCATACTCAACTGTAACCTGAGTTTTGCCATCGGGATAGAGATAAGGTACTGTGCCGTTCTTACGAACCTCTGTAAGTCTCATTGCAAGTTTCTGAGCAAGAGAGATAGGCATAGGCATAAGTTCCTCTGTCTCATCACAGGCAAAGCCGAACATCATACCCTGGTCACCTGCACCAAGCTGATTCATTGTATCAGCCTCGCCATCTTTCAGTTCAAGGGAATTGTCAACACCCATTGCAATGTCAGCGGACTGCTTGTCCATCATAACATTGACTGTACAGGTCTTGCCGTCAAAACCACACGCCTCGTTATCGTAGCCGATATCACAAGCAACCTGACGGGCAATTGATTCGATATCAACATCGCAGTTTGCTGTAATCTCGCCCATAATACCGATATAACCTGTTGTTGCAGAAGTCTCACAAGCAACATGTGCTGTGTTGTCCTGCTCAAAAATAGCATCAAGTACTGCGTCAGAAATCTGGTCGCAAAGTTTGTCGGGATGTCCTTCTGTTACCGACTCAGATGTAAAAAGATATCTTGCCATAATAAAAACTCCTTCCATTTCCTATGAAAATATTTTTCTTTTTGCCAACAAAAATCGACAGTAAAAAACCGCTGCCGGAGTCCGACAGCGGTCAATTGAACTCATCTTTCGGATATCCGCAGGATTTGGCACCTTACATAAGCAGGTTGCCGGACTTCACAGGGCCTGTCCCTCAGTCACTCTTGATAAGCGGTTATTAAATTTACATTTGTTATTATAACACCAAAGTCCGAAAAGTCAAGTGTTTTATCTTTCCTCTCTGAAATAAGGCAGACCAAGGTGTGCGGGAGGCTGATGCTCACGCTTTTTACGCATACTTGTGAACACAAGAACAATGATTGTTACCACATAAGGAAGCATCTTGAAAAGTTCCTGAGTCTCTACACCAAGACCAACTGCGTAGGTGTTTGCATTGAACAAAGCACCAAATACAAAAGCACCGATAATTGCCATATAAGGCTTCCAGAGTGCGAAGATTACAAGGGCAATTGCCATCCAGCCTCTGTCACCGAAAGCATCGTTGGACCAGCTGCCGTTGGCATAAGCCATAACATACTGGATACCGCCAAGACCTGCAATTGCAGAACCGATACAGGTTGCAACATACTTATACTTGGTAACATTGATACCTGCAGCATCGGCTGTTGCAGGGCTCTCACCTACTGCGCGAAGGTTAAGACCTACTCTTGTCTTTGTCAGCACAACTGAAGCAATAATTGCAATAATTATTGCTGTGTATGTGAGAAAGTCAAAGGAAAGGAAAAGTTCACCAAACCAGCCTAAATCATCTGCAAAAGGAAGTTTTGTACAGAAGAATCTACTTGTTTTTGTAAGTGCTACGGAAGGCATATCGCTATCAACAAGTTTGATAAGAGATGCACCGAAGAAGTTACCCAGACCAATACCGAAAGTGGTAATTGCAAGACCTGTAACATTCTGATTAGCTCTCAGAGTTACAGTAAAGAAACTGTATACAAGTCCCATAAGAGCTGAACCTAAGATACAACACAGAAGAGGAATCAGTACTGCAAGGAAAGGACTCATATTTGCAATATCGTTGCCACAGGCATTCTCATAAAGGAATGAACCTGTTACACCGCTGATTGCACCAACATACATAATACCGGGAATACCCAGGTTAAGATGACCTGATTTTTCTGTTAGAATCTCACCTGTTGCACCGAAGAGCATAGGTACGCCGATGAGGATTGCTCTTACAATATAAGCTATCATACCTTACCCTCCTTCTTTGAATGACGGAATTTGATGGAGTAGCGGATAAAGAACTCGCAGCCTACAACAAAGAGGATTACGATACCAACGGTGATATCAGCAAAAGAGGAGTTAAGTCCGCAGGTATCTGCAACCTTGGCAGAACCTAAGTTAAGGAAGATAACAAGGGCAGACATAATCACCATAATAAAGGGATTGAACTGACCAAGCCAGGAAACCATAATAGCGGTAAAGCCCTGACCGCCTACTGTGTTGGGGTCTATGGAGTGGTTTGTACCTGATACAAGGAGCATACCAACAATACCGCACAGAGCACCTGAAACGATCATGGTACGGATAACAACCTTCTTTACATTGATACCGATGTAACGGGCTGTATTCTGGCTTTCGCCAACAACAGAGATTTCATATCCCTGTTTGCTGTAATTCATATAGATGTACATAAGAATTGTGATAACAAGTACGATAATAACATTGAGTGCATACTTATTGTCGCCAATATTGGGAAGATTACCGTAGGGTACGGGATTAATCTTGTTGGAGCCGCCACCCTCAATATAAAGGTAATACTTGATAATCTGTGTAGCAACATAGTTCATCATCAGAGTGAACAGAGTTTCGTTTGTATTATACTGAGCCTTGAAAATAGCAGGAATAACACCCCACACAGCACCTGCCAGTATACTTGTAAGGATAATTACAAGCAGAAGCACAGGATAAGGGAGCTTATCACCCAGCTCAATCATACATATCATAGAAGCAAGTCCGCCCACAAGAGCCTGTCCCTCTGCACCGCAGTTCCAGAACTTCATCTTGAAAGCAGGAGTTACTGCAAGAGAAAGTCCAAGAAGAATTGCTGTCTTCTGCAGGAACTTCCACAGCATAACGGTAGAGCCGGTTTCCAGTTTACCGAAAACACCTCGGTACATTGTCTCGTAAATAGAGCCGAAACTCTCTTTTGTGAGAAGCATTGAGATAACACCTACAAGGAGAAGTGCTATCACTATGGCGGCAATACGCACAAGCCATGCCTGCCACCACTTCATATCGTCACGCTTTACAAGGTGAAACAGAGGTTCGTGACTGCTTTTTGTTTTTACTTTATCACTCATTACTGCTTCCCTCGCTTTCATCAAATGTCTTTGTCATCAGGAGACCAAGTTCTTCTTTTGTTGCGGTTCTGCCGTCAACAATACCTGTGATTCTACCTGAACCGATAACCATAATTCTGTCGCAAAGTTCGGTGAGTACATCAAGGTCCTCGCCAACAAAGATGATTGCAACACCCTTTGCCTTCTGCTCATTGAGAAGGTTATAGATTGTGTAGGATGAGTTGATATCAAGACCTCGCACAGGATACGCAACCATAAGCACCTTGGGAGAAGCTGCAATCTCACGGCCTACAAGAACCTTCTGGATATTACCGCCCGAAAGCTGTCTGACAGGAGTTGAAACACCGGGAGTTACAACCTCAAGGTCCTGAACAATCTTTTCTGCCAGAGTCTTGGGAGCCTTTCTCTCAAGGAAGATGGACTTACCCTTTCTATAACTTCTGAGCATCATATTATCGGTGATGTCCATATTTGCAACAAGTCCCATACCAAGTCTGTCCTCAGGAACAAAGGAAAGGCGGACACCTAAATCACGAATCTGTCTGGGAGTTTTATCTCTGAGATTCTCGGTGGTACCTGTTTTGGGATTGATGTATGTTATCTCACCTGAAGAAACTTTCTGCAGTCCTGCAATGGACTCAAGGAGTTCTCTCTGACCTGAGCCTGCAATACCAGCAACACCCAGAATCTCACCTGAACGAACAGTAAATGAAACATCACTTAAAAGTTTTACACCTGTGCGGTCTGTACACTCAAGATCTTTCACAATAAGTCTGTCCACAGTATCCTTTGGCTCGGTACGCTCAATATTAAGAGAAATCTTCTTACCTACCATCATCTCGGTAAGCTCGTTCTCGGTAGTTTCTGCAGTATTAACAGAGCCGATATACTCACCCTTACGGAGTACAGCAACTCTGTCAGACAGAGACATAACCTCGTTGAGTTTATGAGTGATAATGATGATAGCCTTGCCTGCCTCTCTCATTCTGCGCAGAACATCAAAAAGCTTCTGTATTTCCTGAGGTGTCAAAACCGCAGTAGGCTCGTCAAGAATAAGAATATCCGCACCGCGATAAAGAACTTTTACAATTTCAACAGTCTGCTTTTCCGAAACAGACATTGTGTAAATCTTCTTTTCCGGGTCAAGGTCAAAACCGAATTTATCACAGATTTCGCGGATTTTCTCGGTGGATTTCTTAAGATTATACTTACCATCCTTGATACCCAGCACAATATTCTCCGCTGCTGTGAACACATCAACAAGTTTGAAGTGCTGATGAATCATACCGATTTTATAGTTGAAAGCATCCTTGGGAGAAGCAATAACAGCCTCTTTGCCATCAACATAAATCTGTCCCTCATCAGGAAAATAGATACCTGATATCATATTCATCAGGGTTGTTTTACCTGAGCCGTTTTCGCCCAGGATAGAAAGGATTTCCCCTCGGTATGCAGTAAGGCTAACATTCTTGTTAGCAACTACCTTGCCAAAGGTTTTGGTTATGTTTTTCAGCTCAATTGCCGCCTGTTTAGCCACTTAACATCCTCCTTATCATAATTCTTAACAAAACTCTGAGTACACAGACCTTTGTTAAAAATTATCACAGATAATAAGAGCGAAGCGGGGCAAGAAGCCCCGCCTCTGAAAAAAATTAAATATTAGCCGTAGTTCTCGTCAAGAAGTGTGATACCATCGATTCTGAGATCGAAGTAAGGAGCAGATCTGAGTGTTGACTCTGCAAATACACCGTCTTTGATAGCCTCTGTATCAGGTGTGAATGCTGCGTCTGTGTCAACGTCTGCAAGGTAAGTTGTAACCTTCTCGCCGCCAACTGTGAAGTTAGCTGTATCGAATACATTGAGAGTACCGTCAAGGAGCTGGCCCTTAACTTCTTCAAGTTTCTCAACTGTGCCTTCTGCTGCAACTGCTGTGTTTACATCTGTAAGAACAACAGAACCTGTCTCGATTGTACCTGTCCAGTCAGCCTCAATAGCTGTACCGTTCTGTACGCACTCGATCATGTGCTTGAAGTAAGGAGCCCAGTCGATTCTGGAAGAAACGATGAATGTGTTGGGGCATGCTGCAATTGTGGAGCCGTTGTAGGATACGTTGGGAACGCCTGCGTTCTCACAAGCTGTGGGAGCACCCATGGAGTCAGCGTGCTGAGAAATAAGTACGCAACCGCCGTTGATAAGAGCAAGAGCTGCTTCCTTCTCAAGAGTCTCGTCATACCAGGAACCTGTGAACTTAACATCCATTGTTACTGTGGGGCAAACGCTCTTTGCACCAAGATAGAAGGATGTGTAACCGGACATAACCTCTGCAAATGTGAATGCGCCAACATAACCCATCTTAGCCTTGTCAGCTGTGATTTTGCCATCAGCGATCATCTCGTTGAGCTTGAGACCTGCAGCAACACCTGCAAGATATCTGCCCTGATAGATGGAAGCAAATGCATTGTGGAAGTTCTTGAGACCTGCTGTGTGAGCCTGAGTACCTGTTGCATGGCAGAACTGTACATCGGGATACTCCTCTGCAGCCTGCATAAGGAAGGACTCGTGACCGAAGCTGTCAGCGAAGATTACATTACAACCGTCAACCTCGATAAGCTCAACTGCTGCATCGTAGCAATCTGTGGACTCAGGAATCTGAGTCTTCTGAGCATACTCAACGCCCATTTCCTGACATGCTGCAACTGCAGCGTCCATGAAGTTCTTGTCGTAGGTGGAGTTCTCATCGTGAAGGAAGATGAAGCCAACCTTAACTTCTGTCTTGTCGGCACCTGCTGTACCTGTGGTAGTGTCTGTGTCTCCGTTTGTGCCACAAGCTGCAAAAGCAACGAGCATCAGCACTGCAAGGAGAGCGCAAAGGATTCTTTTCATTGTAATTTCCTCCTAAGAAATTTATTTATAATAATAGGGCCTACCATAAAGGCTTGTCCTAAAATTATCAGAAAAAAATACGCAAGTCAGGATATAAGTAAGGTAACCTTTTCTCCGATTTGCTGACATCTTATAAGAAACATACACTTAATTATAGAACAAATCCTGCGTTTTTTCAATAGTTTCCGATATATCACCTGTACAAAATACATCCCACATTTTTGTTGATTATGACAAAAAACGCACTACCATATTACAGGCAATGCGTTTTTTAACTGTTATTTATGAGTATTTCTGCTCAGAGTTCATCTGAGGTAGCTACTCCATATTCATCATAAGTAGCAGACGGTTCCATTTTTTCACACTCAATGCCAAACTCTCCCAGCAAATCCACAACCTTGTTGTATACCATATAATCAGCAGGATTGCTTGTATCGTTTATAAGAGCAACGGTATAAAGTTCACCTTTCTCTTCTGCGTTCTTAAGATATGTTCTCAGGTCTTCAAAGGTTACATAATTATGCTCAAGGATAATATTATCCCCTGAAATTGTCAGGGTGATAATCTCAGGTGTCACTCCCCCATCATCATCGGAGAAAAACACATCTGAAATCACAATACCGCCAAAAATCACCAGACAAAACACCACAACAAGAACAAGAGTTCTCAGCAGAATACGTCCTGTTTTTTTAACTCCGGCTGTGGGCTTTTTTCTTCTGTTTCCTTTTCTCTTTACAGGAGTTTCCTTGTCGTTTTCCTTCTCCTGCATAACTTCTTTATTCTCAAAATCTTTGCTCATAAATCTCACCATAAAATAAACTTTATATTCTATTATACCATTACTCAATCATTTTGCAAATCCCTGGGAGAATCTCCCATAAGGGGTATTCTTTTAAGAGAAGGCATTACAAAATAATATACTAATGCAGTAAGAGAACCGGTCAGCACCGCACCTGCCACAAGCACAGGGATATATGCATATATCGCGTCAGACACCAACACATAAGCTACAAGTACCTGTCCGCAATTATGAAGGAAGGCTCCACCTACTCCCACACCGAAACATCCAAAAGAAATCTTCTTTTGATTTATAAGAAGGTGCATACCGATAGTTGCAAGGAATCCGCCAAAAAAACTCATACAAAAGGCTGTAACACCCCTTGTAAAAAGCGCAAACAACGCCTTGATAATAACAATAGCCAAAGCACAAGGAAGATTGCAAAGTTCAAGTGAAAACATAACTGCCAAATTGGAAAGTCCAAGTTTCATGCCGGGCAATACAAAGGGCAAATCGGGTAACATCCCCTCAAAGATTGACAGTACCAAGGCTAAAGCTGAGAGTATACCTGTACGGCAGACGTAAAGAATATTTTTCTTTAAAAGGATTTTACCGTTCATACTCTCACCCCGCTATTGAATCAGGAGCATCCATATCACTTATACTCTCTGACACAAGTTTTACAGATACTCTTGCAGGCAGACATACCGCCGATTGTCCCGAATGAGTAAGCACACCTGTATTGACGCAGAGTTTATCGGGGCAATCCGAGTGAGAAAAGCAGACACCCTGCGGAGAAAGGCTGATTATCACAGGCACTTCCCCATTCACTCTGACCTCATAAGGCTCCTCAACATCAGAGAGTTTCACCTGATGATAAACCTCTCCCTCAACAGAGATTACCGCAGTAACATCCTGCTGATTCCTGCTGTCAAACAAAAACACGAGGCTCAACACAAAACACAGCAAAACAACTGTGGCAATAAAAATGTCACCTAAGGCGAAATATTTTCTTTTGGAGTTTTCATTCTTCATACTAAAACACCAATTACTTTAATAATATACTCCGATTATACCCTACACAAACATTCTTTGCAACAGGTAAACAACAGTTGAAATCGGAACATC
The DNA here is from genome assembly GCA_015065665.1 of Oscillospiraceae bacterium. Classification (GTDB taxonomy): domain Bacteria; phylum Bacillota; class Clostridia; order Oscillospirales; family Acutalibacteraceae; genus Ruminococcoides. The sequence continues at coordinate 37,725 of SVPX01000006.1, forward strand.
TCCTTTACAATCTCATTAAGTTTCTAATCCTGCACGGAGATATCGGCAAAACCTGAGTTAAATGTTAACTTAGGGCAGTTGATAGGTGAATGTAATGAAGATATGGAATTGTAGCAGCAACAATAACTGCTATAAAAAATTACAATGACAGCTGTTCAAAAGATAGCTTTGAAAATAGATGTTCTTGTGGTTTCTGTTGTCCTGAGTGTCCTATCTGTCCTCCCGGTCCCCAAGGACCTCAGGGCCCTGCTGGTGGTTTGCTAAACTATGCTGATTTTTATGCGCTGATGCCACCCGACAATGCAGCAACAGTAGCGCCCGGAGCTGACGTTAGCTTCTCGCAAGACGGACCAAATAGCGGAGCTGATATTTCCAGAATCGGACCAGATTCATTTAATCTGGCTCAGATCGGAACTTATCAGATACTGTTTGAGGTAAGTGTAGATGAGAAAGGTCAATTAGTATTAACCTTAAACGGAGAGAATTTGGCATACACTGTATTTGGCAGAGCCACAGGTGCATCACAAATCGTAGGTATGGCCATTGTGTCCACTACTGTTATTAATTCTGTTTTGACCGTTCGATACCCTGCCGGTAATGCAACTGCGATTACAGTTACACCTCTTGCAGGAGGAACGCATCCTGTTTCTGCGCATCTGATTATTACTCAGATCGCTTGATTTATTATGCAAACTGATTCTGTAATTTAAAGAAAATATCTTTAAGTTTCTAATAAAAATGCTGTCTCACATAATGTGGACAGCATAGTGCTATTTGCATGAGTTTCTTATTTCCAACTTGCAAGGGAGTTTTATTCTCATTGCGGTGGGCAAAGCTTTTGAACCGTCAGAAATGAGGCTGTTTACTATTGACACTCCATAGAATCCCATAGCGTATACAGGAGCGCTCATAGTTGTAAGAGAAGGATTGGTATAGCTTGCAAATTCGATATTGTCAAAGCCTATTATTGAGATATCATCAGGAACATTATATCCCTTGTCCTGCAATGCTCTCATTGCCCCAATAGCGATAGGATCACTAGCGGCGAAAATCGCGGTGGGCAAATCGCCCTTCTCTATCATCTCTGCCATTGCTTTGTAGCCTGCTGAGATGTTGAATTCGCACATACCAATATAGTTTTCATATTCGATGTTATGAGCAATACAAAAGTCTTTGAAAATATCAAATCTCTCATCTCTCAAAGCAGAATTGTCCTGAGGTGTTTCGATTCCTCCTAAGAAGCCTACTTTTTTGTGGCCGAAGTTATAAAGATATTCCATAGCAGTATTCACTGCCTGACTAAAGTCGAGTGTTATCGATGTGATGTCAGGATCTTCCACAGGCATATCAAGAAAAACAAGATTTGGAGTTAAGTCCTTTAAATCTGAAATTTCCTGTTTGCTGAACTTACCTATACATATAATACCGTCA
>SVPX01000090.1 GCA_015065665.1 Oscillospiraceae bacterium
CCTGTACGGGCTTTGATAAGCACTTTCTCTGCACCCTGGGGATAGGATGCCTTGTGGGGCAGTACCTTAACCTTATCCTCAGGGTCATACTTGGGATTCTCTGCAATTTCTGTGAGAATCTTTATTGCCTCAGGCTTGTTGTTCTCAATACCAATGATAACCCTGTCGATATCAAGAATTTCAAGCACCGCATAGATGCCCGAAATAACCGCCCATGAGTTCTCAATAACCTCTCGGTTATCTGCTGTGATGTAGGGCTCACACTCTGCACAGTTGATGATAAGGGTGTCAATCTCCTTATCCTCAGGCACATTGAGTTTTACGTGAGCAGGGAAACCTGCACCGCCAAGACCAACAAGACCACTTTCTCTCACAGCCTTTAAGAAGTCCTGTTTATTCTCCACAACAGGTGCTTTAAGCTGAGGATCGGGTGTATCTTCACCGTCAGACTCAATCACAACTGCATCCGTCTGTGCTCCGGAGGGCATTGTGAGTTTTGTCACACTCTTAACTGTACCGCTGACGCTTGAGTGTATAGGTGCGCACACAAAGGCATCAGAGTCGCCGATAATTGTTCCCACATAAACCTTATCTCCCGGGGACACGCAGACCTTACAAGGTGCGCCGATATGCTGACTCATAGGAATAATCACCTCAGAGGGTGAGGGCATAACCACGCTCTGCATATCAGTTGTGTGTTTTCTGTGAGGCACCTTTGCCCCGCCGTGAGTAGAAAAAGGCTTCCTTGGGAATCTGAATTTTTCTTGATTCATATATTTACCTCCCTATAAAAGAAGTCGGATTTTCTGATGATAGTATTTTTATGAATACTTCTCCATTTTATAGTTATGATAATTATAACATTAATACTGCGTTTTTTCAATAGAAAATATATGAACCCCTTACAAGTAAAGGAGAATAAAAATGGAATATCTTAACGCATTCTGGGTGGGCGGTCTGCTATGCGTAGCCTGTCAGCTTATCATCGACTTCACAAAGCTCACCCCTGCACGAATCCTCACAGGCTGTGTTGTGCTGGGACTTATCCTCTCCGCCATAGGTATTTACGGACCTTTTGCAGACTTTGCAGGAGCAGGCGCAACCGTTCCACTGCCCGGATTCGGCCATGTTATGGCGCAAGGTGTGAAGGAAGCAATCGACAAAGACGGAGCCATCGGCATCCTCACAGGAGGTCTGTCTTCTGCAGCAGCAGGCATCGCAGGAGCCATTGTCTTCTCAGTCCTTGCAAGTCTCCTTGGCAAATCCCAATTCAAAAAATAAGCACAAAACAAAAAGTCTTCCCCTTTCGAGGAAGACTTATTTTGTGTTGAATTTTCAGTTTAATATATTTCCCGCTGCTCAGAAACCACAATACCCTTGAGCCCCTCAATCTGAGCCTTGTCAACTTCGTAGAAAACATTGTAGTTTGCAATCTCATCCTTAAAAGAGCCGAACCCATCGGGGGATCTGTATTTATAAACGATATTCAGCATCCCGTCACAAAAGTAAAGTTCTGCAGGGTACATTTCTATTGAGGTACTGCTGTACCATCTGTAAAGGTACACAAGGGATTTTTTCATAAAGAATTCCCTGTCAAATTCATCCGAAGTAGCACCAAAGAAAGCCTTGAACTCTTCCTCTGAATCAATCACAGTATCATATCTTCTGATACCGTAATCATCCTGATAAATAAATGACAAATTCCCCATAACTGTTGGGCCCTCAAAATGCACAACTGTATCAAGGAGAGTCTCATCTGATGTTACAGCCTTATTATACCCATAGGTCAGAGGATACATATCCCTACAGCAGATATATTCAAGCCCTGCCAGTTTCTTCTGCATATTTGTGGCATCTTTGATATCAACCTTAAGGTCGCCGTTAAAATCCGCTTCCATTCTGTCAATACTCATTATAAGTTTTGCCACATATTTCTGAACAACTGTTGCATCGCGGATATTAAGTTCTCCGTCCCTGTTTACATCACCAACAGCATAACCCTCTGCCATTTTCTTTTCAAACCAATCTGCATCATCTTTGATTTTCTGGGAAACATAAACATCCTTATATTCAACATCAATGCTATTTAAAAAATCCTCATCAACTTCCATATATGCTCTGATCCATACAAGGCATAAACCCTCAGCAAAATAGCAATCTGTATACTCTCCATATCTGCAGATAAGGAAGTCTCTGCCTTTTGCAACAACTTCGTCATAACTTGCAATATTGTCATCGGTCTTTATACTCTCGATTTTTTCAGAGAGTTCTTCTAGGTTATAGCCGTAATCAACCAAAACAGAAACTTTTTCTGCTCCCTTTTCATCGTAAAAGCAGGTGGTTGTGGCATCAACACCGAAGAAGGTGCGTGTGGGGGTATATCCATATTTCTGAGGGTAAAGGTCTGAAAAATCAACTTTCACCCCAATCACCTGACGGTAATCAATGTGATAACCCTCACCGCGTTTTAAGTAATAATCCTCATAGTATCGGGAATATGGGCTTTCTGTTTCATACAGAGCAAGTTCACAAAGCATCTCCTGTTCCGTATTAAAAGTATATTGAGCAGTATCAAATTTATGGCTGTATGCACCTGTAACTATCACAGAGCAAAAGAAAAGCAACACCGAAAGCATAAATGAAGTTATCTTTTTATGTATCATAAGTCCACCTACTCTTAATTGTTTTTCTACACTTCAATTATACAACACCTTGTTTTTTTTGCAACATATCTTCTGTCAATATTACCCTGGCAAAATTCACTTAATTTTGCCCTTGAAAACTCAGGTCTGCCGTTGTATAATAAAGTTTAGGTTTTATGCAAATTTATGTTATTAAAGTTTTTAGGAATGATTTGCAACCTAAACACAGTCAAAGGGGTATTTTATATGATAGCCAAAGGTTTTGACAATGATAAATATCTGAGTATGCAGTCCCAGTGTATCAAGGAGCGTATCGACCAGTTCGGCGGTAAGCTGTACCTTGAGTTCGGCGGCAAACTCTACGATGATAACCATGCCTCCAGAGTTCTGCCCGGCTTTGAGCCTGACAGCAAACTCAAGATGCTCATGCAGCTTAAGGACCAGGCTGAGATAGTCATCATCATCAACGCAGGAGATATCGAGAAAAACAAAGTCCGCGGTGACCTTGGCATTACCTACGACCAGGATACACTCCGTCTTATTGACGTTTTCCGCGGTGTCGGGCTGTATGTAGGCTCTGTTGTGCTTACCTGCTACGCAAACCAGCCCTCTGCAAATAAATTCCAGAAAAGACTGGAGAATCTTGGCGTCAAGGTATACCGTCACTATCCCATCCCCGGCTATCCTGCTGATATCGACCTGATTGTAAGCGAAGAGGGACTTGGCAAAAACGAATATATTGAGACAGAGAAACAGCTTGTTGTTATTACTGCCCCCGGTCCCGGCTCAGGCAAAATGGCAACCTGCCTCTCTCAGCTTTATCACGACCACAAGCGAGGCGTCAAAGCAGGTTATGCAAAGTTCGAGACTTTCCCTATCTGGAATCTCCCTCTCAAGCATCCTGTCAACGTGGCTTACGAAGCCGCAACTGCCGACCTTAATGACGTTAATATGATAGACCCCTATCACTTTGAAGCATACAAAGAAACTGCCGTAAACTACAACAGGGATGTGGAAATCTTCCCTGTGCTGTCTGCTATGTTTGAGCAGATTCTGGGACAGTCCCCCTACAAATCCCCCACAGATATGGGTGTTAATATGGCAGGTTACTGCATCTTAGATGACGAGGCAGTATGTGCCGCCGCTCAGCAGGAGATTATCCGCAGGTATTATGCCGCTATGTGCTCTCAGCGTCAGGGAAACTGCGACAAAGAAGTTGTGCTGAAGCTGGAGATTCTTATGAAGCAGGCAGGACTTTCTGCAGAGGAGCGACCTGTTATCGAAGCCGCTCTCTCAAAGGCAGAATCAACAGGTGAGCCTGCTGCCGCTATACAGATGCCTGATGGTGCAATTATTACAGGCAAGACCTCTGCCCTTCTTGGTGCATCCTCTGCGGCTATCCTCAACGCCCTTAAATATCTGGGTGGAATTGATGACGAGATACACCTTATCTCTCCCACAATCATCGAGCCTATCCAGAAACTTAAAGTAGGACATCTGGGCAATCACAACCCAAGACTCCATATTGACGAGGTGCTGTTGGCGCTTTCCATCTGTGCCGCTACGGATTCCCTTGCACAGAAGGCTCTTGACCAACTCCACAAGCTGAAAGGTCTGGAGGCTCACGCAACGGTTATCCTTGCAAGTACAGACGAGAAGATGTTCAAAAAGCTTGGTATGAACCTCACCTGTGAGCCCACATACCAGACAAAGAAACTTTATCACTTATAATAATTTCACACAACAAACACCGCAGGATGATAAAATTCTGCGGTGTTTTTTCGTTCCATATAAAATTTGTCAAAACAAAAGCCACACACACAAATCCCGAAAAAATATTATTCAGGCTTTTTCTGTATAGTGTGACCTTCCCTTATCTATCCTAACCTATCCTAACCTAACCTATCCTAACCTAACCTGTCCTAACCTAACCTAACCTATCCTATCCTAACCTGTGTATCCGAAACGGATACAGGTTGTATACAGACTGTATCCCACAAAATCTGCATATAAACAAAAAAGAGCAGAGGGCATAGTTCACCCTCTGCTTTCCTGTATAGTTTTTTAGAAAAAACAATCAGATAATTGCGTTGTCGAGATACTCCTCGAGCTCCTCGTTGTCTTTCTCCTGCTTCTTCTTCACAACCATAATTGTAGTTACCACTGCCATAGCTGCAACAAGTGTTGAAAGCAGAGCGATAACCCAACCCCAAGAATTCTTCTTTTCCATAATTCGTACCTCCTGACTGTTCTCGTAATAGTCTGTGCCGATAAGACACAACTATTCAATACACTAAAATAATAACAGCCGCATTAAAAAATGTCAACTGCTTTAATAATAAATTAATATAAAAACAGCCGTAAAAACAAAAAAAGCAGAGAAGAGCTCTGCTTTTAAGGTTTTATTAAGAAAAAATTATGCTGTTGCATTCAGGCGCTTAACAAGATTAGACTTGCTTCTTGCGGCAGTGTTCTTATGCAGAATACCCTTTGCGGTAGCCTGATCAATTTTCTTAACAGCAA
>SVPX01000091.1 GCA_015065665.1 Oscillospiraceae bacterium
CTCTTAAATCGTTAGCAATTGCCCGGAGTTGATTTGCTAACTCTTGGGATTGTTTTTGCACAGCATTTGCCATAACTGCAATCTCCTTTACTTAATCACCGTCAGCGGTGAACTTATTATAACAATCTGCAAAGAAAGTAAGAATTTTATTGATGAGCGAAGTGATTTTCAACAAGCCAGTAACACCATTTGCAATAAGGGACTGACGTAGGGCTTCTTTAGTTACACCCCTATTGTCAATGAAATATTGATGAAGAGCCGTCGAGATAAACTCGTTGGATAATTCATTCTCCGAAGCAAACTCTTCAACGTCTGCCTGTAACACTTCTTTTTCATAATCACTATATGCTTCAATGATATCTGCTTCTGGGTCCAAATCGAAGAAACGGGACTGGATAAAGGACTTCATAATTTCTTTCTTGTATCGCATCTTCTCATTATCAGACCGTTCGATTTCACGAAGGATAAGGTCAATGGATTTTTCCATTTCAGACTTGTCATTGCGGTTAATGTCCTTTAATAGATTGAGGATATAAACAACATTGATTTTATCGGTTCGGACAAGTTCAATATTAAAGTCTACATCTGTGAGAATGGTAGTCTCTTTGCCTCTACCCTTATGCTTGTCGTAGTAATACAGATACCACGATTTATAATCGGCATATTCGTCTTCATCCAATGCAGGAGCAAGGTCTGCCCAGTCGAATTTGGAGAAAGTCTTCAAGGTGCTTAAAGTTCCTGCGATGGTTCTGAAAGCGAATACAAAAGCACGAATATCGTCTTCGGACTGCAAGTTGCCCGCATCGTCTGCGGTCTCTACAATGCTTCTTAATTCCTCCACTTGCTTGTAATAGGCAGAAGTATAATAATCGTAGGACTGCAACAGATAGGCATTGGGGTCGCCATCACCAGAATATAGTTTAAGTGCATCGTCCTGTGCCTTTTTAATATTACGGTATGTAACGATTTGCCCGAACTGCTTTGTAACCTTGTCCACACGATTTGTACGGCTATATGCCTGAACCAGAGAGTGCCATACAAGGTTCTTATCCAAAAACAGAGTGTTGGTAGGTTTACTGTCGAAACCAGTCAGGAACATATTAACAACGAGCAGAAGGTCAACCTGTGGCAAATCTTTCTGTTTCATTCTCTTGGAGATATCCTTGCGGTATGCATCAAACTTGCTGATATCATAATCAGTACCAAACATATTGTTGTAGTCCTGCATACAAATTGTAAGGTGCTCAGCGGCATGCTTATCAGGACTTTCTTCCATATCTTGATTTGCCTGATATGTAAAGATAGCAGCAATCTTATAACCCTTGGGGTTATTCGCCTTCATATAGTTGTAGTACTTAATGAGAGTTTCAATCTTATCGATGGCAAAAATTGCGGTATAAACATTTCCATTCTCCAAACGAGTATGCTTATCGAGATTTTGGAGAATGTCATTGGCGATACCTTCAATTCTCTCTTCAGAGTGATAAAGGTCATCAAGGTTGATTTTGTGTCTTCTGCAATATTCCTCGTCGTCAATGGAATTAACGTCGATTTTAGGGTCGCTTATACCTTTAACAGAAACACTTCTCATATATTCGACAGAGAAGCGGAGCACATTGCCGTCGGCAATCGCTTCTTTAATCATATACTTATGAATGCAAGGTTCTAATTTGTTGGAATTGAATACATCGGCGGTAGTTTGTCCTTGAGGTCCCTTGTTTTCAGCGAAGATAGGAGTTCCTGTGAAGCCGATATAGTTTGAATTTTCAAAATGCTTTCTAATTTGGGCATGCATTTTGCCAAACTGAGAACGGTGGCACTCATCGATGATAAATACACACTTTTGCTTTTTGAAACCGTCCATAATTTCGGTGTATTTATCTGAACGAAGGGCAGTTGCCATTTTCTGAATGGTGGTGATGATAAGTGTCTTGGTCGAATCTTTTAGTGCTTTTACAAGACTGTGAGTATCATCGGTATTATCAACACAACCTTTTTCAAAACTGTTGTACTCGTCAACGGTCTGGTCATCCAAGTCTTTGCGGTCGATGAGAAAGAATACCTTGTCTATTCTTCTGTCATCACGGAGCAAGGATGCCAATTTGTATGAAGTTAAGGTTTTGCCGCTGCCGGTAGTGTGGAAGACATAACCATTCATATTAGTCATAATGATACGGTCATATGCTCTCTTAACGGCATAAATCTGATAGGGTCTCATTACCATCAGAACGGGTTCGGTTTCTTTAATAATGAAATACTTTTCCAGCATTTCGGTCAGATGCACCTTCTGCAGGAATACATTGGTGAAGTCTATGAGTTTATTGATACGAACATTGTTTTCATCTGTCCAGAAGAATGTAAGCGACTTCAAAATATCCTGCTTGTTGCCGTACTGGTTGTTCTCATTTATATTGGCACAATACTTTGTCATTGTGGAATTGGATATAACGAACAACTGGATAAAACGGAATAGGCCCTTAAATGAGAAACGGCGATAACGGTTAATCTGATTTACTGCTTCATTGATTTCAATGCCAGGTCTTTTCAGTTCGGTTTGAACCAACGGAAGACCATTGATAAGGATGGTAACATCGTATCTGTTCTTATACAACACATCATCTTTGTGAGCAGGGTCCATTGTTATCTGATGGGTTACTTGGTATGTATTGCGAGTTTCATCATTTGTAAAGAACTCTACATAAACGGTTTTGCCGTTATCAAGTTCCAACACCCACTTCTCCCGCGAGATTTTAGCACTTTCATATATTGTGTGATTTTCCAATCGTATCATAACCCTATCGAACTCGGTGTCAGAAAGTTCGGCAACACCTTTCGCTTCGATAAGTTCCTGACTATTGACTTTGCAGAACTGTTTGCGGAAGTTATTGCAAACATCGTCATAATTAGACAGAGAGACATAGTCGTATCCCATCTCTGTCAATCTTTCTATATATAGACTTTCAACCTCATACTCTGATTTTACTCTCGGCATATATAGGTCTCCCTTGATATAAATTTCTTCAAATAAAATGTATTACAAACCGTAATAGTAATCCTTAATTTTTTTTGCCATAAGTTTACGACGTTCTTCCAGGAATTCTTCATAATCTTCGTGAGTCATTTCACAAGCTTCAAAGGGAATACAGTTTGCAGAAAGATTTGCTTTCAAAGCCTCAATGTCTGTAATGGAACCACACTCAACAATTTTTGTATCACACTGTTTTAAAGCTTTTGCAAAATACTCGCAAGGGGCCTGTTTTCCGATTGACTTGTTGACCTGAGTATCAAGATAAGCATAGTTCGCATCTTGATTATAAAGATTCTTATTAAATCCATTTGATTTGAGATATTCTTTCGGGAAAATATGATGTACATCACCAGCAATTTCGATCAAATCTCTTACCGTTATGTTGTTAGACAGCAATGATAAATCATTGTTTGCAACCTGTGCAGCAAGATAAACAAGGTATGTGGGATTGATTGTAGATGTGTATGCCAAATCCTGAACAACCTTTACATCCCAGAAGTTATCTGAAAGAAGAGCAGCTTCCATATCTTCAAGGGTTTTAACAACGCCAACTTCATTGATCTTACGTATGTCTCTGTAAAATGCAGTTTCAGGTGAAGAACTATATCTGCCTGTTAATACAGACAGTACATACCATTTTTGAACGATTTTTTTAACTTCACTGACATTTACTTTTTTCTCTGTTGACAACCTTAAGTAAAGTGCATAAGCAAAATCAAGAGCCATATAGGAATTTACAAGTTTTTTAGAAACAAAACCTGCCCCTTTAATTGCAAGCATAAATTGCTCAAAATTGTTTTTGTTTATAACATTAAGTACGCCTTGCTTTAATTTTGCATAGGTTTCTTCAATGATTTCAGATTTGTATTCTCTTGTTTCAAAATCTCTACCCGAAAGCAAGGTTACAAGGTCTGCAAGTTTAGCTCTGGGATACATATGCATAAATGCAACACGAAGAATATCGTCACATTCGGGATCATAAACCGTTTCTTTATCGTCCTTAAGCCAGGCCAGTTTGCTGATATACTCAGAATTGGCGAAATCTGTATCGTTTTCTTTGATATAGCTATAGAATGAGGGCTCAACGCAAAGATGAGCAAAATAGTCTATGGCTTTTCGGAGTGCATTACCGCCGTGTTCTTCATCAGAAGCGATTTTAGACATTACAAAGTCACCTTGGCTTAATGCAGTTCCTTTAGAGTTTATACGGATAAATATATCAGTAACGATGTCAATATCAAGATTATCTGAAAGTTCAATAACACCAATAAGACGATTAGCAATTGAAGTGAGATTGCTCAGTATTTCACCAAGTGTTTCGGGATCCATTTCAGGGTTATCCGTGCAATACTGATTGATGAATGAGAACTGTTTGAATCCGGGTTTGAAAATCTCAGCAACATCGGGAATCCACTTTTTACCTTTTAAATGACTTTGGTCTTGAACAGCAAATATTTCTGCATCTTTATCTTCGGAAAGAGCCTCGAAGGGATTAAATGCAATCTTTATACGATCTTTTTTATAACTTGAATTTATAACAGGTATTCCAGCAATAGCAGTCATCAACGCGGTTACTCTCTGCTGACCGTCAATCAGAATCTTTTTGCCCGATGAGACGGTACCGTCCTTAAGTTTGACATTCGGATTCTTCCATATAATTAAGTAACCCGTAGGATAGCCCTTGTATAATGAGTCAAGCAAATCACGCACCTGAGTTTTCTTCCATACAAAAGGTCTTTGGATTTCAGGGATAGCAATGTCGCCGGATGAAATAAGTCCAAGAATAGCACCAACACTTAAAGTATTAGGATTATATTTTTCAATTAACATAGTTATCACCTTTAAACTTTCTACAAAAATTACTCTGCTGCTTTGCCTGACCTTGTCCATTCATCGACTTCGCTGACTTTGAATTTCCAAAGGCGGCCCATCTTGACGGCGGGCATATTACGCTTTTCAATCCAGATAAGAACAGTGTCACGGCTTACACCGAGATGTTCACAAATCTCTTTCATCGAATACCAACGTTCAACATTAGAATCCATTTTTGTGTCCTCGCTTTCATAAGGTATAAAAATACATAATAAATATAACATATAGGCGAGGAGTTATCAATGATTTTTGCCGATTTATAGGG
>SVPX01000092.1 GCA_015065665.1 Oscillospiraceae bacterium
ATCATATCTATTGTATGGCATAGTTCTCCAATCAGTTGATTACCTTAGTCTCAATTTCTTCCATAGCTCTTGTAATGTATTCCTCAAGGCTCATTGCACCAAGGTCACCCGCTTTTCTAGCACGGACAGAAACAGTGTTGTTTTCGATATCTTTATCACCAAGGATAATCATATAAGGAACTTTTTCAAGCTGTGCTTCGCGGATCTTGTAACCTACCTTCTCGGAACGATCATCAACCTCAACGCGCATACCTTTTGCCTCGAGAGCCTTCTTTACATCATAAGCGTAGTCATGATGTCTGTCTGCGATAGGCAGAATCTTAACCTGTACAGGAGCAAGCCACATGGGGAAAGCACCTGCATACTTCTCAATAAGAAGTGCAAGTGTACGCTCATAACAACCGATAGATGTACGATGGATGATATAAGGATTCTTCTTTACACCATCTTTATCTACATATACCATACCAAACTTCTCTGCAAGAAGCTGGTCAACCTGAATTGTAATAAGGGTATCTTCCTTACCATAAACATTCTTGATCTGGATATCAAGTTTGGGACCATAGAATGCAGCTTCGCCAATACCAATCTTATATTCAATACCAAGATTATCAAGAATTCTGCCCATGACACCCTGTGCTTCATCCCATTGCTCTACTGTACCGATATATTTTTCACTATCCTCAGGATCCCACTGAGAGAATCTGAAGGATACATCCTCATAAAGGCCGAGAGTCTTGAGCATAAATACAGCAAGTTCCAGACAACCCTTGAACTCGTCCTCAAGCTGCTCCGGTGTACACATAAGATGGCCCTCGGAAATTGTGAACTGGCGAACACGGATAAGACCATGCATCTCACCACTTGCTTCGTTACGGAAAAGTGTGGATGTTTCGTTATATCTCAGAGGAAGGTCACGATAGGAACGACCACGATTAAGATATGCCTGATACTGGAAAGGACAAGTCATAGGTCGAAGAGCAAATACTTCTTTGTCAGTCTCCTCGTTGCCAAGAACAAACATACCGTCTTTATAATGATCCCAATGACCTGAAACCTTATACAAATCAGACTTTGCCATAAAGGGAGTTTTTGTGAGAAGCCATCCCCTTCTCTGCTCCTCGTCCTCAACAAAACGCTGAAGAAGCTGAATGATACGAGCACCCTTAGGAAGAAGAATGGGAAGTCCCTGGCCGATAAGTTCAGAAGTTGTGAACAGTTCAAGTTCACGACCAAGTTTATTATGGTCACGGAGTTTTGCCTGCTCCATCATCTCAAGGTATTCTTCAAGCTGAGATGCTTTGGGATAAGCTGTACCATATACACGACACATCTGAGCCTTTGTAGCATCTCCACGCCAGTAAGCGCCTGTACAAGCTGTAAGTTCAAATGCCTTAAGCACAGCAACACTCATAAGATGGGGGCCTGCACAGAGATCTGTGAAATCGCCCTGCTTATAGAAGCTGATCTTCTCACCTTTATCTGCGTGTTCACGAACAAGTTCTACCTTATAATCCTCACCCATATCAGCAAGGAGTTTCTCAGCTTCAGCAGGGTCAAGCTCAAATCTCTCAAGCTCAATACCTGACTTAACAATTGCTTTCATTTCTTTTTTGATTGCCTCAAGGTCTTCCTGAGTAAAGGGTTTCTCAACATCAAAGTCATAGTAGAAACCGTTATCAACAGCAGGACCGATACCAAGTTTTGCGTTGGGATAAAGGTGCTTTACAGCCTGAGCAAGAACATGGGAGCATGTATGCCAGAATGCACGTTTACCCTCTTCGTCATCAAAAGTGAGAAGTTCAAGTTTACAATCAGCTGTGAGAGGTGTTCTCAGGTCACAGAGGACACCATCAATTTTACAGGCACATACAGCCTTATAAAGTCCGGCGCCCAGAGATTTTGCTACATCTGCGGCAGTTGTGTTCATTTCAAACTCTTTTACAACTCCGCCTTTAAGTTCTACATTAATCATATAAAACATCCTTTCTAAAAAAATAAACCGTCCGATAATCTCTCAAAGGAGAATATCAGGACGGCGTAATAATACGACGTGGTTCCACCTAACTTCGGTACATAGTACCCTCATTGCATATAACGGTGCTACCGCTGTGCCATTTCCTGCACAGACTCAGGGGTGGTATCAAAATAATCCTTGCCGCAGATATTCCAGCCAAGTATCTGCTCTCTGTGGGTAGGTATTATCTCTCTTTGTCCCCATCAACGTTCATATATCCGATTACAAAATATAATATCACTAAACAATCGTAATGTCAATTGTTTAGTGATATTTTTAACACATAATTATTCTACAATTCCTGCTGTGTATTTCTGAATTGCTGTGGCATCACGTACATTGATTTCACCATTGAAATCGTAATCACCACGAAGACAAGATACAAAATCCATAGTAACCAGCTTTGCGGAAGCCTTCTGAATCAATGTAGCATCTTTAATATTGATGTCATTATCAAGATTTGCGTCACCAATATGGAATGACTTGATTTTTGCACCAGTACAGAAGCTTTCGGCGTAAGAGCCTTTTTTAACAAAAACAGAAACATTATCTGCTCCATCAAAAGCCTTCGAAGAAACAGCCCTAACAGTATGAGGCACTGCTACTTCAAGGAGATTCTTGCAATTATAAAAAGCGTAGTCTCCTATTGATGTCACGCCTTCAGTAAGTCTCGCATACTTAAGAGCCGAGCAAGAGGCAAACATACCTCTGCTGATATCTGCAGAAGATAAGATATGAACAGTCTGAAGGTTTGAGCAACCTAAGAAAACACTCTCGCCCAAAAGAGAAACTGAACCGGGAACAACAATTGACTTAAGGGATGCACAATTTGAAAAAGCTTCCTTATCAATAAGAACCAGAGTTTCAGGAAGAACAACATCTGCAAGAGCTGTGCAACCTGAGAATGCTCTCATATTTATTGCTGTAACGCTTTCGGGAAGCAATACTTTTTTTATTATTGTATTCTTGTAAAAAGCACCTGCACCAATCTGTCTTACAGTATCAGGTACGGTAACAGTTGCAGCGGTAGTGTTAACATCTACAAGGATTCCGTTTCCAAGTACAAGGAAAGTATCCTTGAAGCTCGACAGAAAAGATGTACCCTCAAAGGCATATGCCCCAATATAGGAAACATACTTGCTTATATTCACATCCTTAAGAGAAGAACAATTATAAAAAGCCCCCTCTCCCACTGATGAAACATTGTCACCAATGAAAACAGATGTAATCTTTGAGTTTCCGGAAAAAGCATAAGGTGAAATTGACACAACCTTATCGTCAATAATAACATCGCCCTTTTCAGTTGAGCGCACAAGTACGCTACCGAGAATCAAGGTCTTATCTGCATAGGAATTCTGAAATGGAGTATTGAAAAAAGCATATGCACCACAGGATGAAATGTCCGTTGTATTTGTTACTGTATTAAGAGAAATACAATTTGCAAAAGCTTTATTTCCAATTACAGAAACACCTTTAAGATTAACAGATGTTATGGTCTTATTGTTTTCAAAAGCGGAATCACCGATAGCATAAACACCAGAAGGTATTGTAACAGAAGAGGATTTTCCCAGATAAGATACAAGCACTCCGTCCTCAACAACAAAATCAGTTGCAGAAAAAACAGTTACAGGAAAACTGCAAATCAAAAGACATAACACAAATATAACTGATATGAAACTAGTTAATTTTTTCTTCATAACATCGCCTGCATATAAAAACAAAGGGCGGAAAAACCGCCCTTAGAATTATTCTTCGGCAGAGGAATCTCCACCCTGAATACTGATAATAAGCTGATCAATTTCGTCAAGGCGATCAGAATATGACATACTCTGATCATCGTTTGATAAATCAGAAGAAGTATCATCAAGAACATATGTTGAGATATCCTCAGTTCGACCTGCAAACTCAGAAGAACCTGAACCATCAATTCCAAGGATAAAGTCCTCGTCATCGTATACTACAGTTTCTCTGATTGTTCGTCCCTTAGGTCTATGCTCTGAGCTGACGGGCCGTGCTGCAGGGGCAGCAACTGTGCTTTCCTCATCAATAATCATTTCATCATCACTTTCGATTAATGCTGGTTGAGATTCCTGCTCTTTTACTTTCTGAGCATCACGCTCCTGTGCTTCTCTGAAAAGTTCCTCAGCAATATCACACTGAGGGTCATCCTCTTCTTCCACCTCAGGAAGAAGCACAGGGATATCATCGTCTGCTATGGACTCTGTATCTGTTTCGTCTGAATACTCAATAGATGCTGAGTCTGCTGAATCATCGTCAAATAAAGAAATCTGCTCATAATCCTCTGTTGTAGTGAAAGAAGTTTCTTCCAGAGTATCAGATTCTTCAACAACAGGTTCTTCAGACTCAACAACTTCTTCAATTACTTCTTCAGATACAGTATCTGTAACTGCAACAGTTTCTGTGCTATTTTCTTCTTTATAAGGATTCTCAGTTATACCTTCAGACTCTTCATATTCATCAGGAGTTTCTTCTTCTGTTTCCGGAACAACAATCATCTGTTCTTCAACAGTTTTTGCTTTGAAAGAAAGTTCAGAAACAAAGCCAAGAACGTAAAGTCCAAGGATTATATATGTACCAGCAGGAATATAATCAATCATGGCATTGCTATCTGATGTAATAGTATTGAAAACAAGAGAGATACCATATACAAGAGAAATAACTACAGCAGGAAAGCCGTAATTAAGTGCAGACTTAACCGCATTCTTACCGGGAATTACAGAATGAATCATTGTAGCATTGATAAAGAACATAGAAAGTGCAACAAACATAACAAGATCCATTGTATCTGCTGCAGCTACAGGAGAATCTGTATGGGTAAGGAATCTGTCAATAAGATGTGCTCCACACCACACGGGTAATGTAAGATAAAGCAAAGAAATGGGTTTTGGTGTGTTGGCACCTGAGAAATGATTAAGACCAACATAAAGCATCGCTACACCGCTGACAGCAGCCAGAATTGCTGTAATAACAGACATAATTCTGATATCGTCGGTGTTAATCATATTTCTAACTTCATAGGCAGCACCTGCAGCCATCGCCATAGCAGTCAGCACAGCCAAACCACCGCAAACATAGTTCTTTTTGAGCAGATGTGCGGGTGAAGTTTTCTTATCAAACAAG
>SVPX01000093.1 GCA_015065665.1 Oscillospiraceae bacterium
TAGCATCAATTTTCTGTTCTTCACATACTTTTTTGATTGTAGCCTCGTCACCAGTAAGTGTGATATCCACACCAAATTCTTTGATAGCATCTGCGCTACCTTTTATGATATCAACGGGAGCGTTATCGCCACCGAAAGCATCTACGATAATTCTCATAAATCAGTCATCCTTTCTGAAATAAACTGATGAAGTACATCAAGAGAACGCTGAGCATACTGCTCACCGCGGATTTTCTTGTCTCTTGAACGGTTAGGGAGTTCGGGAAGAAGTCCGAAACTTGCTCCCATAGGCTGAAACTTTGTTACACTCTCGTCAGTGATATATCGTGCAAGAGCACCAATCATAGTTTCGGGAGGAAGCGTGAGGGTTTCTTTACCCATAATTTTACAGGCAGCATTGATACCTGCCATAAGTCCTGCACTTGCGGACTCCATATATCCCTCAACACCTGTAAGCTGTCCTGCAAAGAACAATGTATCTCTACTTTTTGCTGAGTAGTCGCTGCAAAGAACTCTGGGACTATCAATGAAAGTGTTACGATGCATAACACCGTATCTTACAAATTCTGCATTCTTAAGGGCAGGAATAAGTCCAAAAACTCTCTTCTGCTCAGGGAACTTAAGATTGGTCTGAAATCCTACAAGGTTGTACATTGTACCCTCTGCGTTTTCACGGCGAAGCTGCAGACAAGCCCAGGGGCGATGTCCTGTTCTGGGGTCTCTGAGTCCTACAGGCTTCATAGGACCAAAGCGGATTGTATCCTCACCACGCTGAGCCATAACCTCAATAGGCATACATCCCTCGTAAACCTTGGGATCGGCAACATCAAAGTCGTGAAGAGGTGCTCTTTCAGCTGTAACAAGCTCCTTGTAAAAGATCTCATACTCTTCTTTATTGAGAGGACAGTTGATGTAATCGTCTCCGTCCCCTTTGTCATATCTTGACTGAGCAAAGGATGTCTCAGAGTCGATACTTTCTGCTGTTACAATAGGTGCTGCTGCATCAAAGAATGACAGAGAGCCACCCATCATATCTATAATATCAGAGCAGAGTGCATCGGATGTAAGAGGTCCTGTAGCAATAACAGTTACTGCATCTATGGGAATAGTCAGGACTTCTTCAGATATAACCTCAATATTATCCATTGAACGGATTGCATCTGTAACAAGAGTGGCAAAAATGTCCCTGTCAACAGCCAAAGCTCCTCCTGCAGGTACCATACATTTGTCGGCACACTTAAGGAGAAGTGAATCAAGCTGACGCATTTCTTCTTTCAATAGTCCTGCGGCAGAAGAACTACGCTGAGCCTTTAAGGAATTGGAGCATACAAGTTCCGCAAATTTATCGGTATGGTGAGCAGGTGATTTTTTGTGAGGTTTCATCTCGTAAAGACGGACAGGAATGCCCCGCTTTGCAATCTGATAAGCGGCTTCACAACCTGCCAGACCTGCTCCCACTACATTTACATAAGTGTTAATCATTGTTTTTTCTCATAACCACAACCATCTTTTGCACAATACAGTGTGGGTTTTTTACCTTTTTTCTTGAAAAGAATTTCTCCGCACTGAGGACATTTCTCAGATGTGGGTTCATTCCATGACATAAAATTACAGGAAGGATAAGAGGCACAACCATAGAACACCTTACCTGTCTTTGTTTTACGGACAATTACATCGTTGCCGCATACAGGACAGTTTACACCGATATTCTCCGTGTACTTCTTAACATTCTTACATTCGGGATATCCCGGACAAGCGATAAACTTGCCGAATCTGCCCACTTTAACAACCATCTTACGGCCGCATTTTTCGCAGACAATGTCAGTTTCATCTTCTTTGAGCTGAATTTTGACACCTTCCATATCTGCTTTTGCCTTCTTCAGAGTTTTCTCGAAGTCTGTATAGAATTCTCCCAGAAGTTCACGCCAATCAACAGAACCACTCTCAACTGTATCAAGGTCCTGTTCCATCTGTGCTGTAAACTTAACATTTACAATCTTGGGGAAACGCTCCTTCATAAGCTGAGACATAGCCTCGCCAAGCTCTGTAGGATGGAGAATCTTGCCAACACGCTTTACATACTCACGGTTAACAATAGTTGAAATTGTAGCAGCATAAGTTGAAGGTCTGCCGATGCCGAATTCTTCCAGAGCTTTGATAAGAGAAGCTTCTGTGAATCTTGCAGGAGGCTGTGTAAAATGCTGGTTGCCCAGAAGTTCCTTGAGTTTGAGAGGCATACCCTTCTCAACGGGAGGTAATGCACTCTCCTTTGCCTCTTCCTCATCCTTGGACTCAACATAAAGTTTTGTGAAACCGTCAAAGTCTACACGATATCCGTTAGCCTTGAAGAGATAGCTGTTAGCTTCAATATCAATCTGAGTTGTCTTCTGAATACAATCAGCCATCTGAGATGCTGTGAAGCGCTCCCAGATAAGTTTGTAGAGTTTATACTGATCAGTTGTAAGGTTAGCCTTTACTCTGTCGGGAGTAAGGTTGATTGATGTAGGTCTGATAGCTTCGTGACCGTCCTGTGCATTGGAACGGGACTTGAAGTATCTGGGTTTTGATGGGAGATAATCGCTGCCGTAGTTATCCTTGATATAAGCGGCTGCCTCATTCATAGCATCTGTGGAGATACGGAGAGAGTCAGTTCTCATATATGTGATAAGACCGGTGGGACCAATACCCTCAATGTCGATACCTTCATAAAGTTCCTGAGCAATACGCATTGTACGTCTGGACTGATAACCCAGTTTACGGGATGCTTCCTGCTGGAGTGTTGATGTAATAAAGGGAGGTGCAGGAGATTTCTTTCTTGTACCTGACTTTACTTTTGTTACTGTATATTCTGCACCCTCAAGGTCTGCAAGTATCTTATCTGCCTGTTCCTTGTTGGTAATCTCAATCTTGCCGTCAGCATTGCCATAGAGGAATGCAGAGAAAACCTTGCGGCTGCCCTTGGGGCTGAACTTTGCATCAATTGACCAATATTCCTCGGGTACAAAAGCACGTATTTCATTTTCGCGGTCAACAATGATACGGACAGCTACAGACTGAACTCTGCCTGCGGAAAGTCCGCGGCGAATCTTCTGAGAAACAAAGGGACTGAGCTTGTAACCCACAAGGCGGTCAAGAATTCTTCTTGCCTGCTGTGCATTAACAAGGTCAAGATTGATTGCCCGGGGTGAACCCATACCGGTTTCAACACCGAACTTTGTAATCTCGTTGAACTCAACGCGATTCTGCTCGCTTAAATCCAGGCCAAGAATATATGCCAGATGCCAGGAAATTGCCTCACCCTCTCGGTCAGGGTCAGTTGCGAGATAAACTTTGTCACTCTTCTGAGCAAGGGATATAAGCTCATCAACAAGTTTTTCTTTACCTTTGATAATCTCGTATCTGGGATTGAAGTTATTATTGATATCAACGCTGAGTCTTGCCTGGGGCAGGTCACGGACATGTCCCATAGAAGCTACAACCTCGTAGTCTTTGCCAAGATATTTCTTGATAGTCTTAGCCTTAGCAGGAGACTCAACGATTACCAGATTTGACATATTATACCTCCGAAGATTATTTTATCACGTAGTTTCTGCCCCCGATATCGGTGATGAGATCGTTCATCTCAAGGACAGATAAAATTCTTAGTACCTGATGAACAGGCAAAGCCGATTGCTCGGCTATGCTGTCAACATGTACAGGTGAATTACCTATTGTGTAGTATATAAGCCTTTCCGAGTCTGATAAACTTAATGAAGATTTATGTGTCGGTAAAGGTGAATTATCTTTTTTAGTTGTATCTGTGGAATTCTTGAGTTTTGTTGGAACTGAAGAAATCACTTTATCCTCATATCTGCGGGAAGGTTTTATATCATACCCTACTCCCAGATAGAATTCTGCAATGTCCTTGTAAGACGTAACTGGAGTTGCACCGTCTTTGATAAGGGCATTTGAACCCTCGGAATATGGAGAATCCACATTACCCATAACGGCAAATATATCCTTATTCTGAGCAAGGGCAAAACCTACGGTTATCATAGAGCCACTTGCTTTTGGTGCTTCTACTACGACAAGTCCTTTTGATAAAGCAGAAATTATTCTGTTACGCTGTGGAAAATTCCTTGTAGATGAGGGTGTACCCGGAGGATACTCGGAAATCAAAGCGCCTTTCTCGGTGATAGCCTGACGCATACTCTTATTTTCTCTGAGATAATCATAATCTATTCCGCATCCCAGAACACAGAGAGTTACTCCGCCCTCTTGCAATACACCTCTGTGAGCAGCACAATCTATACCAAGAGCACCGCCGCTGACTACAACAAACCCCTCCCGGGAAAGATTAGCACCAAGTTCAAAGGCTGTGCGGACACCATATACTGTCGCCTTTCTTGTGCCGATTATGGATATGGTATTAAGATTATCCACATCGGGCAGATTACCTTGAACATAAATAACTGCAGGCGGATCCTCGATAGAACGCAGAGAATCCGGATACAAGGGATCATCAATACTGAAAATTGAGAATCCCAAACCTTTACATTTTTCCATTATTCTGTCCGCTTCTGAAATATCAGTTCTGCAAAGTCTGTTTATCTCAGATTGAGAGAAAACTCCACAGAAACGGAATTCGGTTTCTCCGCCCTCGTAAAGAGTACTGATATCAGAATACAAAGAGAAAAGATATTTGTGCTTAGCATTGCAGTAACCCAGTGCCTGACTGAGCCATATCCAATACCGCGTATTATCTGTCATTTTATCATTTCCCACATTAAGATTCCTGCAGCAATTGCAGCATTGAGAGATTCGGCGTTACTGCTCATAGGGATAGTTATACCCTTTGTACAGGCATCTGCTGTTACATCGGTAAGTCCGTTACCCTCGTTACCGATAGCAATAAGGCAGTTACCCTCAAAGGTACAATTTGTTACAGACTCTGCATTGCGGACAACAGCCGCATAGGAAGTTCCGTTTTTATTGAATTCTCTGATAAAATCGGAGGCATTCTCAATAATCAAAAAAGGAACTCTGTATAAAGCACCCATAGCACCGCGGCAGACCTTGGGACTGTAAATGTCGCAACAATCCTTTGTCATTATAACG
>SVPX01000094.1 GCA_015065665.1 Oscillospiraceae bacterium
GCCGTTTGAAATGTTGGAGCGGAAATCGTTATCGTTAAAGCGGAGCATGCTTGCAACCACTTTACCGCCCACCACATTGATTCTCACATCTTTGCCGTAACTGCTGGAGATAAATTCCTGAAATACAAATTCCTTGTGACCGATTCCGCGGATTATCTCCTTTGCATCATCTTCGGTTTTTGCAAGATAAACCTGCTGACCGAAAGAGCCGTAGGACTCCTTGATTATTAAAGGCAGACCCAGCTTTTCTATTGCAGTACCAAGAAAATCAAAATGTGTATAATTGAGACCCTCAAATGTTTTGGGGGCTATAATTGTTTTGGGGATTCTTACACCCGCCTTCATAAGCTCAAGGCAAGTGAGGGCTTTATTGTCGCAGACCTCTACAGCCTTTGCGCAGTTAAAAAGTCTGACTCCTGCACTTTCAAGTCTCTGTGCAAGGCAGATATCCTTGTCCCAGTAGATAACAAAATCAGGGAGATTGTATCCCTCAAACCCCTCTGTTATTTCACCGCAAAGGTCAGCAGTTGTGTAACATTCCAGTTCTATATTATGAAGTTTTGCACTGTCTGTCAGCAGAGAATAAATCCCTTTGAACTTTTCAGACTCAAGAAAAGCATTGACTACAAGCCAACCTTTCATTGATACCACTCCTTATTTTCCCCTCATATTTCGCTTGGGAGAAAGTGTAACATACATAATCACAGGAATAAGTCCTGCGCAGATAAGCAGAGAAACCCATCTTTTAAGTCCGTCAAAAATATTGATAGAGAATAGCGCCAACAGAATAGGCACAAGCTGTTCGTTGAAACTCTTTCTGAAAATAAAACCTGTGTCCCTGTCAACCTTAACAGACGACTTAATATCTGTTACACCCAGAGTATCCCGTATGTGAGCAGGGATACCCACAGAAAGTTCTATAACTGATGGAATATTTGTGTTTGTATACTTATCCTCCGAGAAAGGCAGAACATGACAGGATATCTTTTTATTCTTGAATCTGAGTACAACCTTATCCATAGCCTCAATACCAAGGAAACGCATATTATCCTCGGTCATTCTGACGATATCTGCATTCTCGTCACACTCATGAGGACGTCTGCAATTAAGTGTCAGGGTGCTTCTGCCAACATAAAAATCGCTGAGGACCTTCAGAAGTCCTCTTCTTTCTTTATATCTGTAAGTCTCAATAACAGGTCTGAGAACTATGCTCTCGCCAAAATTGACATTGATAAACTTCTTGATTATCTGATTGGCGGTGTAGGACATATCTTCAATGGATTCTTTGATAGTATAGCCATTGCTATCCTCACTGTACTCATTCTTAAAAATCTCTTTTTCCTCCGGGGTAACATCCCTTGTATCCAGCAGTTGTGCCCATTGTTCCTTTGTCAGACGGGATGGGATGTTATCACTCAGAAGTTTCCTCTGTTTTCTGTTAAGACGGATCTCTCTCAGATTTTTTGTTTTCTCTGTAACAATATTTTTGGACTTAACAAAAATGCTGTCTTTGGTCAGATTATTAATTACCTCAAAAAAGCTGAAACTTCTGAGAATTTCCTCAGAGATTACACCCTCGGGTATGACAACAACATCAGATTTAATATTCTCCATTTTTTGGACCAGAACCGTAGAAAACTCTGCACTATTTTCAATGCACACAGCAAGGTTTGACTTCTCGGTAATACCAACCGTCTTCTTCACATAGTTGGTTACTCTTATCTCCCCCATAGTATCCTTCAGCACATCGGGGTCAATAAACACATCTGCAAACTCACCTGTGTCAAGATTCACCACAACACAGTAGTTACCCTTGATCTTCTCCCTTACATCAGCAGACAGTTTTATATAGCACACATCCGAGTCCCTGGGACTGAGAACTTTTTTATTTGAGTCCCAGTTTACACTCTGACAAAACTGAAGATATGTATTCTCACAGTGTCTTTTTCTGCAGATTGAGACTATGCCGTTTTCAATTTTCACAACAGGTCTGTATTCTGTCTTTCTCATATTCTCACCTGCATTCTCCAAAATAATTGTGTATGCTGTAATAACAAGTTTTCAGAGCCTTGTACACACCCTCTATATCGTACTCTCTGAAATCGGGAATAAAAAGTCTGGAATTCATTTCTATCTGAACACTCTGTATACCGCAGTTATTGTGAACAGAAGAAGCCACAGTGTATCTGTATCTTCCTGCAAAGGGTTTGTCAATCTGAATAGAACCCAGACGCTCTCTGCTGAAAGCAAAAAGAATCCGGTTGAGAATTTCTTTATCGCTGAGGTTTCTGTACTGACCTGTACCAATGCACACCATAACACTACGATGTGTTGCAAGTTGATGCAAATCCACAACCAGTTTAATATTATTCTCCCTTACATAATGCTCAAGTGCCTGTCTGAAATCAGAAACAGGATTGAAGTTTGCATCATCCGAAAGGTTTGACACCTTGCGGATAATGGGACAATTCAGTTCATTATGGAGCATCTCGCACAGAAGACCTGTTGCAGGCTCTGCACTCTTTATCTTGCCGTTTCTTCTCTGCTCTACTGCGTGGGGTGCAGAAAAAAGGATTCTGCCCTCTCCCTCTTTCAGCACAAAAGAGTCAGAGGTTTTATTATCTATAATTTCCTGTGCAAGGCACAGATTCTCTAAAAAATCCATACAAACACCTCACAAAAAGTATATCACAGCATAAAGATAAATTCAACATAGCAAAAAGCCCGACTTACATCGGGCTTTCACAAATACACAATATTATGCTCGGATAATTACCGCTTCGTCAGAAACGCTGAGCATACCAAAATGCACCTCAACATCTCTGCCCGTGATAAGGTCTTTATAAGTACCGTCAGGCACCTGTACATTCACAAGAGCGCCTGTGGTCTTAACAGGAAAAACTCCAAGGAGTTTTCCTCCCTTTGCGGTGTGCATTGCTGTAAGCACACCGTCACAAGGCGACTCAACCTTATAATCACTATCTGTCATAATCTCATCTTTGCAGATGGTGTAAAGCTTCTTCATAAGAGGTGTCAGGTCAACCTTAACTGAAAAATTAATGGTATCCTTATCAAAGAGTGTAGGCAGATGTGTAGCACCTGTCTCCTGTCCGTTATAAATAAGAGGCATACCTTTCTGAAAATACATAAAGGCTGTCCACACTCTCAGCGCCTTTTCATCAGCGATAAGCTGATGTGCCCGGGGCCTGTCGTGATTCTCAAGGAATCTGAGTTTTACATAGTTATGGGGATATATAGTCTCCTGGAGATTAAGTACCTTTGCATAGTCAGCGAGGCTGATTTTGCCAAGGAGACAATCGATAAAGTCACCTGCCACATCGTACTCATAGGAAATATCAAAGGCCTGATAAATCTCAGAATCAGAAAGCGCAGTCATACCCTGAGAACGGATGTATCGGATAAATCCATGCTCAATACTCTCAGAAAGCCAGATGCAGTTTTCTCTTACTTTGCCCACTTCTTCTCTTGCTCTGAGCCAGAACTCAAGAGGTACTAAGGATGCAACATCGCAACGGAATCCGTCAACAATCTCTGCCCACATTTTGAGGGTGTCAATCTGATAATCCCATAATTC
The DNA here is from genome assembly GCA_015065665.1 of Oscillospiraceae bacterium. Classification (GTDB taxonomy): domain Bacteria; phylum Bacillota; class Clostridia; order Oscillospirales; family Acutalibacteraceae; genus Ruminococcoides. The sequence continues at coordinate 3,596 of SVPX01000094.1, forward strand.
TTTATTGGCATAATCAAGGTCAATAATATCAGTCCAGTCCCCTACCCTGTTACCAAAGCTGCCATCAGGCTTGTGATAAAACCATTCGGGGTGATTCTCAGAAAGCCAGGAATCGGGAGATGTATGATTATAAACCACATCAATGATACACTTCATACCAAGAGCGTGAATATCCGAAACAAGAGCCTTGAAATCTTCAAGTGTACCGAACTCAGGATTCACCTCACGATAATTCTTGATAGCATAGGGACTTCCCAAAGAGCCCTTACGAGCCTTTTCACCCAAAGGATGAATAGGCATCAGCCATATTATATCCACACCCAGGTCGCGGATTCTCTGCAAATCCTTTCTCACACCCTCAAAGGTACCCTCAGGGGAATAATTGCGGACAAAAACAGAATACATAACCTGATTCCGAAGTCCTTTATCAGTATCAAAAGCCATTACAAAAACCTCCTGTAAAAATCGTTAAGATATACTTATATGATACAATCAAAAACAGCAATAGTAAAGAAAAAAATCATCAAGTTCTGTCACTGTATCTGCACAAAAAACACTTATAATGTTTTATCAGTTTGTTCATATATGTACAGTTCAAAATTATCCTTTTCTCCGCTGACAATATATATGGACTTATCTCCAAGTCTCTCCGCTATTCGTTCATCCATAGACTCAGAATTCAGATTATATCTGCAATCCTGAACATCTATTCTGTAAAAAACTTCGTGGGGTTCATACTCATATCCTAAATATTCTCCACGAGAAGAATAAGCCAACTGACATACCTCCACATAATAATAGCTGTTATCCTCTCTGCGATAAATATAACTCTTATCTCCTTCGGGACCAAACAGACCGATATCTCTGTCGTAATTGATATAAACATCATCCTCACCGATAACATCAGCAGTAATAAGATAATCAAGAATATCCTGATCTACAACCTGCTCGGCAACAGTTTCCTGCTTATGAGGATTAAACCTGATTTCAACATTAGTGATAAACAAAAACAAAGCTCCGATCAGAAGTGAAACCACAACAAGCAAAGAAGCAAAAACAATCAAAAAAATCTTAAGAACTTTATTCATTAATACTCCCTCCGTCAATTAATCATAATAAACCGAATACGTTCACAGATAAATTAATAAACATACAAAGACCAATGGTTTATAATATTACTATAACACAGAATCCCCGTTGCATCAACCGCTTGATGCCCTGAGAATTCAAAGAAGAAACAAACTCTGTTTCTTCTGCACTGAAAATAAAAATCCACCGGCTAAGCCGGTGGTATTTCAGATGCGCCTGAAAGGCTCTGTTATAAGCAGCGCCCCAAGGCGCATTTTTCGGTCTGACACTT
>SVPX01000007.1 GCA_015065665.1 Oscillospiraceae bacterium
GGACTGTCAATCGGAAATTACAGACTATCTTGAAACTGAAGCGTTCACTCAAGGCTTCACCATAGCTATTAAGCTTATGGTTGAGGTTATGAAAACAATGGAAATACCGGAAATATAAATCTGAACTCATTATAAAAAACAAGGGTGCAAGCGACATGCTTACACCCTTGTGATTTTTGCTATCACAAAATAAATTTTGCCAGTTCCTAAAACGCATCAATATCATCATAAACAATTATAGGATAAAACCAACCTATTTTTAATAATCATCTCCAACTCTATGTGGCAAAATATGAAAATTATCGTAAGTAGGCAAGAAGGATGTCATCTGAACCAGTCTCAGGTTATCATACTTACTTGATATTTTCCAACAATACTCACTGAATCGATGAATTGAAAAAAGAATATATGTATTGTTTTCCAATCGGTTAAATTTGGTTGTTGCTTCTTCTATTTCATCCCAATCGGGCTTCGTGCAATGTTCTCCGATTGTATCAAAATATTTTACGAAGATATAATCACCATAATTTTGAAACACCGCATCGAAAGTCGTACCATTAAGTTTTACATTCCTCAGACATCTTTCGTCATGAAAGTAAAATTCAGCATTGGTGTACCAATATGCGTAATAATTTTTCTCAAGCCAGTATTCGCACTCTTTTCTGAACACTCTTTTTACTGATACATTTTTTACATATTTCATTATAGCTTCAAAAACAGATTCGTTCTCATAATTTGCATGGGTAAATATATATCTGTACCAAAAGCAAAAATATTCATTGGACATTTCATACCTTGCCTGAGTTGTTCCTTTATTGCTTTTGAATTCTATGCGTTTTACAATACCTGCCGATATCAAAGACTTAATATATTTATCACACTTATTATTGGCATAACCTGAGAGTTCTGCTAATTCAGAAATTCTCTTTTTGCCCGTGGCAATTCCGTACAGTAATGTGTTGTAACTTTCAGGAGTACGGAAATATTCCTTTACAATCCTTGGTGCTAATATACTGTAATATGAATTTGGTTTCAAAAATGCTTTCAAATTTTCCTCGAAAGAAATCTCAGGTTTGTATAAATCAACCAAGCTTGCTATACCGCCTGTTACCGCTTTTATCATTACAACTTCTTCATGACAATGTCAGCGGTATGAGTTTATCACGAAAAGGTATTTTTGAAATCACAGATGCAATTGAAGCAAAGCTGATAGACGCCATTATAGTCAAGGACTTGTCCCGACTTGGCCGTCACGAAACCGAAACTGCTGCTTACATTGAGTACACCCGTAAGAAAGAAATACATATTTTCTCTGCGACCGAAGGCATAGATACCCTGGACGAAAACAATCGTCTGGTCATATCGGTTAAAGGTATCTTCAACGATATGTATGTCCGTGACATTGCAAGAAAAGTTTCTGCCGGAATGCTTCAGAAGCAAAAGGAAGGGCTTGTAATCACTCCGCCCATGGGTTACTTCAAAGATAAAAACACAGGCGAAGTTGTAATTGTCGAAGAACACGCTCAGATAGTCAGGCGAATATTTAAACTGTATCTTGAAGGCTATGGCGTAAAATCCATTGCAAAAATGTTCAATGACGAGGGAATAAAATCCGCTGGTTACTATCAGAAAAAGCTCTACGGCAAACGACTTGGCTACAACAAACCCGAAATCGGTCACAAATACCTGTGGGATAACACAGGCGTAAAAAGGATTCTGCAGAATGAATTTTACGCAGGCACTCTTGTGTGTCACAAAACCTACACAAGTAAAATTACCCATATCAGAAAAGATATCCCCGAGGAAGAACAGTACCGCCACGAAAACGCTGTGCCTGCCATTGTGTCAAGAGAGATATGGGAGTAGGCTCAATTCTTACTCAGCACTAAGCCAAAAAAGAACGTGAGAGCCTCAAACAAGAATCCATGTCACAGATATGCAGGGCTTATCAAATGCGGTGATTGCGGTTCGAGTTTCGTATGCCGAACACGCAAATGGAGAGATCAACCTCCAAGATACGAATACACTTGCAACGGCTATCATCGATACGGCAAAGAACACTGCACATCTCACCGAATCGGAGAGAAAGCCTTGGACGAGCTTATTTACAATGAGCTTCTCAACATGAGGAGGTTGGCTTACGAAAATTATCAGAAAGCCGACAAGCAGCTTCAGAAATGGCAGAAAAGCAAACCTACCACAGAGAAGCAAATTATATATCTGAAAGAGCAGCTTGAGCAAAGAAAATCCGACCAAGAGGAAATTCTTCTTGAGCGAATCAGGGACAAGGCTCACGCAGATGTATATTCAAAAATGCTTGAGGATTGCGAAAAGGATATAGAAATCTTATCGCAGAAAATCATAGCGTTTCAGGACATTGCAAAAACAGTAAAGAAACGCAAAAAGGATTTGCAGTCAAGCCTTAAACTGATGGACAGTATAATAGAAGAAAGTGCTATAAGTAACACCCAACTGAGAATGCTTATAGATGAAATTATAATCTTCGACGAGGACGGCACACTGAGAATTAAAATTGTTCTTAACGGAGATTTCGCTACCCACTTCGACCTTTATGACTGTGACGGTAATATCATCGATACCATAGGGAGCTCTACCAAGCACCCTAAGTTCAAAGAACTTACCTTCGCACAGGTACTGGAATGTTACCACAATCCCAAGAAAATCTCAGCAGAATAATCGACTCCCCACAAAAGATAAAAGCCCGAGTAAAATCGGGCTTTTTGTCATTTATATTTCTTTGTCATAGTTAAACAAATTGGAATCGTCTCTTTTACTATTTAGTCTTCGATGACTTCTTAATAACTTACCTCCGAATTGCACTTCTTTATAAGCAAATCATAAACCAATATTAGCTATAAATGTTCCTACAATATATCCTGATTTATACATAAGATAAAACGCAATAAGAATAACCAAAGTCTTTTTAATAAAAACTTTTGTCTTCGAACCTAAGTTAAACCATTTTTTCAGTGTTACTTTTTTCTCATTCATATTAAATTCCTCCTAAATCAAAGTACAGATTAAAAGTAACACAAATCTCGAAAATCCGCTATAAATTCAGGGTTGCACCTATGTAAACTTATGGTTGCACTTACAAATTAAGGTCATTTGTAATGTTTTGAATAAGTTGACCGATAGCATAACCTACTCCATACATAAATGCGTAAATCAATGCAATGCAAGCACACACTACAACGACATACAAGAACATCATCATCTTTCGTTGTTTCGCTGATAAGTTGGAGATGAAGTTATTCCACACCGCAAGCAAATTCTTTGACTTATAAGTCACAGCAGCCTCTTTCTCAGATCCTTCATCTTCCACACCTCTCATTAAATAATCAAGTGAAACATCAAAATAATCGCTCATAAAAAGGAGTCTGGTCATTTCGGGATATGCTTTATCGTTTTCCCATTTTGATATAGACTGTCGGGACACATCCAAAAGTTCAGCTAACTCTTCCTGCGAAATGTTTTTCTCGCTACGTAGCTTATACAAACGCTCACCAAAACTCATCACTTATTCCTCCGCATATTCAAGGTTTTCAAGCTGATTATATCACATAGAAAATTGCATTTCAATTAGATTGATTATGCTAGACTAATTATCTGGCAGACGCATAACCTGCCTTTTAGCAATTTGGTAAAACGGTATGAAGTCTGACTTGTGCATAAATTACAATACAATTTCATGCACAGTTATGCGTCTGACAACTGTAAAAATAGCTAAGACATAACAAAAAGCTCGATAAAATCGAGCTTTTTATGGTGCACCTGACAGGACTTGAACCTGCACCTTCGCAAAAAGATACGGACCTGAACCGTACGCGTCTGCCAATTCCGCCACAGGTGCTTATTTAATTTTTACTCCGTAAATTTTACACGGCCGGAGTGTCCGAGGTGGAGCATTTTGCTTAATCCACATAATTTTGCAGGACAGTGACCTTGTTTTGCAAGTTCACCGAGGGGACGCAGACTGAACCATGCGCGTCTGCCAATTCCGCCATACCTGCAAATTGATTTGTAATCAACTTTTGATATTATAGCAAAAGCCAATTGAGTTGTCAACCTAAATATAAAATTTTTCTGTTTATTTGCATTATTGCCACCTTCTGCTCTACATAAAAAACAGACATAACCAACCGGTGTCGATTATGTCTGTTGCTTATATCACTAATAAATTACAGGTCGTACTTCAGTTCTTCTTTTGCAAAGTTCTTGAAGCTCTCATAGTAGAAGTATGAGCGGAGTGTCTGCAAATCCTCGGGAGTTGTAACCTTGATATTCTCGCGGATACCCTGGAAGATTCTTACTGTCTCGCCCAGTTCAATAAGAAGTTCTGAGGAGGAGATAGGATTGGTGATTCCTCTCTTCTCTGCCTCATCGTGAGCCCACATAATCTTACGCATTGTGTAGCCCTGAGGAGCCTGAGTAATAAACATCTGCTTTCTGGGCAGAGATTTGCAGCAGGTCTCACCATCAGGTGATTCAAGCACTGAGTCGATACTGGGAGTTACGGGAACTGCAGTCTCATACTGTCTTGCAGTCTCGATACAATCAGAGATAAGTTTTTCAGACAGCATAGGACGAACACCGTCACAGATAAGTACAATATCCTCAGGTGATGACTTCTTCTGCACCTCTACAAGTCCGTTGTGAATACTCTGGTGACCATTTGCACCGCCGGGAACAATTGCAACTACCTTCTCGATACGGTGTGTCTCAATAAGTCCCCACAGATAGTCAATCTTGTCGGGAATACAGGAGATTACAATATCATCCACCTCTGCGTGCTTTGCAAAATGCTCCAGAGTGCGGATAATGATGGGTTTGCCGTCAACATCAATAAACTGCTTGGGAATATCAAGAGACTTCATTCTTGCACCGATTCCACCTGCAAAAATCATTGCGTGTACCATAAACACTTTCCTTTCCTAAATGACTGTCTGTCAATTTATTTCTTGGCTTTTTTAGCCTTATCTTCCTGGTAAACCTTCAGTGCCTCGTCAACAGGGCCATCAAAGATAAGTTCACCCTTCTTCATATATATTGCCCGTGTGCAGAGTTCTCTAACAGACTCGGCACTATGGCTGACATAAAGAACGGTCACACCGCTCTTGATAATGTCTGCAATCTTATTCTTACATTTCTTTTTGAATGTAGCGTCACCAACAGAGAGAGCCTCATCAATAACAAGGATATCCGGTTCGATGTTAACATTGATTGCAAAACCCAGACGCATTTTCATACCGCTTGAATAGGTACGAACAGGCTGGTCGATATAATCACCAAGTTCTGCAAAGTCAACGATTCTCTCTTCAATACGCTTGATTTCCTTATCAGTAAGACCTAAGATATAGCCTTTAAGATAAATGTTCTCTCTGCCTGTCATCTGCATTGAGAAACCTGCGGTAAGCTCAAGGAGAGCCGCAACCTTGCCATTTACCGTTACCTCGCCCTCTGAGGGAAAAGCAACACCTGTGATATGCTTGAGGATTGTGGATTTACCTGCACCGTTATCACCGATAAGACCAACAGCCTCGCCTTTATCAATACTGAAAGATACATTCTTCAACGCCTTGTTGATTTTAGCCTTTTTATTCTTGAAGAACAGAGCTCTGAATCGCTCCTGGTCATTCTTATAAAGTGTGTATTCCTTGGTAACATTAGAAAAAACAATTATAGGTTCTGACATACTGCTACCTCCTTACAGAACATCGGGGAGAGTCTTACGCAGACGGTTGTAGTTAAAGATACCAAGCAGGAAAACAGCCACAAATTCACCAAGGAAAATGAAAAACTCAAGCTTGTTATCAAAGAACCATCTGTCATAAAGAAACGCGTTACGATATCCGTTAGCAAAGAAGTTGATGGGATTAAAGAGCATAACCTTCTCAAGCCATGCAATACCCAAGTCGTAGGAATTGTAGATAATACCTGACAGCCAGAAGATACCCGACATAATGGAGACAATCATATTCTCAAAATCCTTTGAGAAAGCCGCCATAGGAGCAGTTGACCATGTAAGTGCCACAAAGAACATATACATCAGAGGGCAATACAGGAAGAACTGCAGGTTATAAACATCAGGTGTATAGCCTGTGCAGATAAGAATCACGTACATGATAATTGCAAGGAACAGATGAACAAAGAGCCTTGCAACAGCAGTAAATGTCATAATGGTTGAAACAGGGAACGAAACCTTGGTGACAAACTGCTGATTCATTCTGATGGATTTTGCACCCAGAGTAATGCTGTCGGTAATAAAAAACCAAGGAATAAAACCAACCAGCAGGAATATAAATCTGTCATAAGTTGTACCGAAAGCCTCAACTCCGCCGCTGCCTTTAAGACCAACAGCAAAAGCAAACCAATAAACGAAGAGAGTAAAGGCAGGTTTGATAACCGCCCAGAAGGGACCGATAGCGGCACCCTTGTATGTTTTTTTCAGGTCATTAACGGCAAGAAGTAAAATCTGTTTGCCGAAATTTTTATGTTCTTTGAATATGGTAAACAATTCAGAATCCTCCTTGGAGCATACAGCTCACACAAGTATACTATACCACAATATAACACTTTAATTATATATAATTTCATAGATTTGTCAATTTACAGTTTTGAGATAAATACCCTTTATTTATATTCTTGCAACCTGCTGTTGTTTACTTGTTCATACTTTTCTGATAGAATATGTACATCAAAACTATTTCAAGGAGAAAACTATGAATTTTCATACACTTGGAGAAACAGATAAACCAACAGTTTTACTTATACATGGCGCATTGACTCCCTACCAGATAATGTTACCCATCGCAGAACATTTCACGTCTGATTACAAAGTGATTATTCCCGCTCTTGACGGACACACAAAAGATAGGGAAAGCACCTTCATCTCCATAGAAAACGAAGCTGAAAAAATAGAGAATTATCTGAAGGAAACGGGTATCTCTGATATCTTCTGTTTATGCGGATTATCTTTGGGCGGTGCAATTGCTCACAAACTCCTGCAAAGGGGTAATATCAGAATCAGAAACATCGTCCTTGACGGAGCACCTCTTGTGAAATCCCCCTCGTTTCTGACAAAGGTTATGACAAACAACTATCTGGATATTATGAAAAAATCCAAGGCAAGGGATAAAAAAACACTTGATAATTTCTGCAGATATTTTCTGCCCGAAAGATATCTTCCCCACTTTCTTGAGTTTATAGACAAAACATCAGAAGAAAGCATTATCAATATGGTTTTAAGTGTAGGAGAAAGTGAACTTTGTGAAAACCTTGATCTTTCAGACACAAAGTTCCTGTATCTGCACGGCACTGAGATGAACGAATACCTATCAAAGAAAAGCGCAAAGAAACTGGCAAAGTTATACCCCGAAGCAACGGTTGTATGTTTTAAGGGCGATGCCCATTGTCAATGTGCCATATATGAGCCCGATGACTTTGCAAAAATAATACTAGATTTCATCAAGAGATAAACAAAAAACACATCAAAAAACGGAGTACACTTTTCGGTGTACTCCGTTTAATTTTTATTTAAGTATAAGATTACTTGTTGAAGATAGACATAATGTCGTAGAAGTTATCGTCATCGTCATCTGTGGACTCGGGCTTTGCTGCCTCTGTCTGTGCAGGAGCATCAGCCTTCTTAGCTGCTTTTGCCTTGCCGTCAGAGCTGAAACCTGTAGCGATAACTGTAACGCTGATTTCGTCCTTCATCTCTTCGTTAACAACAGCACCCCAGATGATGTTTGCATCCTCTGCTGCCTTCTCTGAGATAATTGTAGAAGCAACATCGATATCATCAAGGCTTACATCGGGAGATGCTGTGATGTTGATAATAACACCCTGTGCACCGTCAATTGTTGTCTCAAGAAGGGGTGAAGAAATAGCAGCATCAGCAGCAACAACAGCCTTGTCCTTGCCACTTGCCTTACCGATACCCATATGAGCATAGCCTGCATCCTTCATAATTGCAGTAACGTCTGCAAAGTCAAGGTTAACAAGACCGGGAACAACGATAAGGTCAGAGATGCTCTGTACGCCCTGACGAAGTACATCGTCAGCAATAGTAAATGCGTTCTGGAGAGTGATGCTCTGCTCAGATACATACTTGAGTCTTTCGTTGGGAACAACGATGAGAGAGTCTACACAAGCAGCAAGCTGTGCAATACCCTGCTCAGCCTGAGCCATACGCTTTTTACCTTCAAATGCGAAGGGCTTTGTAACTACAGCAACGGTGAGAATACCCATATCCTTTGCAATCTTAGCAACAACGGGAGCTGCACCTGTACCTGTGCCACCGCCCATACCGGCAGTAACGAATACCATATCTGTATCCTTGAGAAGAGCTGCGATTTCCTCTGCATTCTCCTCAGCAGCCTTCTGGCCGATTTCGGGCAGAGAGCCTGCGCCCTTGCCGCGTGTTACCTTCTCACCAATCTGAATCTTCTGAGAAGCCTTGGAAAAACGAAGAACATGCTCATCTGTATTAACAGCGATGAACTCAACATTCTTAACTTCCATTTTAACCATTCGGTTAACAGCGTTACCGCCGCCGCCGCCGACACCGATAACCTTAATTACGGGTAAATAATCTACATACTCTTTCTCTAACTCAAAAGCCATTTACTTGTCCTCCTTGAATCGTATATATAAGTTCTAAACTTACCATGTAACATAGCGGACACAACAATACATTATAATCCACTTTATAATAAAGTAACATATTCCCGCCAGAATTTCAATATTTTTTTGAAATTTGCTGTATTTTTTTATGTTTTCACCATAAAACAAAGTCTTAATTTTACTCTGATATGTGTTTTTCACACCCACACAAGGGATATCAGCAAATTCAAGTTATGAAAGGAATACAAAATACGCCCTGATTTTTACATCATCAATAGTAATATACCTGTGTCTCAGGCTCGTCCTATGCACTTTCTGTTGTTGCAGGTTCTGTTGCGTGTGCAGAGTTCGGTGCCAACAAGGTATACTGATTGAAATAAGACTTCATACTATCATGACACATAGAAACATCCAGGTCACCCGCTATCATAGTACCGCCTGTATCAATTTTCTCTTTGATAATTGTATGTGCGGTCTGCACCTTGTATGTAATATGCTCGGGGATTCCCAGATACACAACAATTCTGTTGTCATATACATATTTTAATTCCACAGCCTCGTCCTCTGTCTGCACATTGACACCTGTAATCTTTGTGCATCCGAATTCATCAAAGGCAGCAAAAAGTTCTCTGAGGGCATTGCCGATAACATCTGTGCCGTAATCCACATAGTCACCTGCCACCTTACCGCCTACATTGATACCCTCAATAGCGGGAGCCTGAATTTCATCTGTAGTTGATGCAACCTCCAGCACCTTACCCTCGCCGCTTACGATATAGTAACCGCCAAGGCCCTCAATAACACAAGCGGGAGTTGCCATAGTGATATCAATGCTGATTGCATTGGGGAATACACTCTTGATTTCAGCTTCTTTGATATAAGGATAAACTTTCTCAAGTTGTTCTGCAGCCTTCTTCTTAGGCGCAGTAAAGATGTTATCCCCTTTAACAAGTCCGCTGACACTTATAATATCTTTCTTTGGAATATCGCCGTTGCCGTTTACGATTATTTCTTCAGTCTTGAACATTACTGTCAGCGCCAGAACAACACCGATTATAAGCACTAAAAGGCACAAAGCTGTATTGATTACAATCTTTCTGAATCTTCTTGCACGAGGGCTTATAGGTTTCTTCTTACCCTTTACGGGTTTTCTGCCTTTTGACGGAGGGTTACCTCCTGCAGACGATCGTGAAGATGATGGTCTGCTCTGAGGATTTGAGGCCCTGCGTTTTTTCAGAGGTTCTGAAGAAAACTCGTTACCTCTTTTTGATGCAGTTGCCTCGGGATAATCCTTGTCTGTACTGATAACACGTGTCTTAGACAAAGCATCACTTACATCCTGACGCTGCCTTGCATATGTACGGGGAGCAGGAGCAGCACCTTTTCTGTCTGCTCCATTCCCCCGGGGAGATGATTTTGTTTTGTTCTGAGGAGGTCTTCCTGCACTCTGTCGGGTGCCTGAGGGACTTCTGTCCTTCTTTTGAGGAGATGGGTTTCTTCTCTGCGAACTCTGTCTTTTATAAGTTCTTGTACCATCCGGGTCTCCTGCTGATTTTTTCTTTCTGTTTTCTGAAGAAAAGTCTTTTATTGAAGGAATTTTTGCGGTTCTATCTTCCATATCGCACTTCCTTTCCGTTTTCCTATTTTTCTTATACCTTTATACACAACATTTATGTTCTGACTATATCATTTTTATGTTTGCGCCTAAGTTTCGCAGGACTACATCAAAATTCTCGTAGCCTCTTTCAAGATACCCTGTGGTATCAATTGTTGTTTTCCCCTGAGCCGCCAAGGATGCCACAGCAAGACATGCGCACCCACGCAGGTCCGAGCCCTGTAGTGACGAGCTGTAAAGTTCCCTGACACCCTCAACAACAGCAACCTTGCCTTCTGTACGCACCTTTGCACCAAGGCGGACAAGTTCACTTGCGTGTTTATATCGATTTTCAAAGATATTCTCCACAAACACGGTTGTGCCTTGTGCAAGGGTTGCCACCGCCATCAACGGAGCCTGAGCATCTGTGGGAAATCCCGGATATGGAGTTGTTCGCACTGTTGAGAATGCACGAAGCCGCCCCGGAGCATTTATAGTAAGGTCTCCGTCTTTTATACGGATATCGCAGCCTGCTTCTTCAAAAACAGGAATTACTGCACTCAGATGAGAGGATATCACTCCTCTGAGGGTTATATCTGAGCCTGTAACTGCCGCCGCTGACATAAGGGTAGCGGCAACTATTCTATCGGGGATAATTGTATGAGCTGTGCCGTGGAGTTTATCTGTACCGTCAATCACAACAGTACCCTCTCCTGCCCCGCGGATACTTGCACCGCAACTGTTAAGGTATGCGCACAAGTCCTCAATCTCAGGCTCTCGTGCGGCATTTGTGATAACTGTTGTACCCTTTGCTCTTGTGGCGGCAATAATTATATTCTCTGTTGCACCTACGCTTGGAAAAGCAAGTGCAATATTGGCACCCACAAGACCTTTGGGAGCGGCACAAACTATCTCTCCGTGCTTCTCGCTAATTGTAGCACCCATTCTGCTAAGGGCATCAAGGTGCAGGTCAATAGGTCTTGCACCCAGCTCACAACCACCTGGGAAAGTGAGTTTCGCAGTTTTTAATCTTGTGAGGATTGCTCCCAGAAAAACAATGGAACTTCTCATCTGCCTCATAAGAGCATCGGGAATATGGTCGCAGCAAAGTCCCTTTGTATCCACCACAAGGCTGTGTCCCGAGAAGGTAGCACTGCATCCCAGATATCTGAGAATCTTCACAGCAGAGTCTACATCACTAAGTCGCGGACAATTATAGAGAACACTCTCGTCAGCTGTGGCTACAGTTGCCGCAAGTATGGGGAGAGCGCTGTTCTTTGCCCCTTGTACTGTTACCTCACCTTTAAGTCTGTTACAACCCTCTACAAGCAATTCAGCCACAAACAACACCCTTTCTGCAGATAGAATAAAACATACCGCTTCATATTCTATGCAGTCACAAGGTCTTGTGTGAACTGTTTATTTTATAAATCAGTTTTCAGAGAGAACAGTCTTTATAACTTTGTAGATTCGTTCATTGGCATCTGTAATAGCCATTTTTGCGGCATTCCTGCCGTATGCTTCAAGGAGTTCTTTATCACAGAGAAGTCTGTCGATTTCCGCTGTGAGTTTTTCGGGAGTAAGGTCTTTTTCCTCAATTACTGATGCCGCTTTTTCGTCAACAAGTGCCATAGCATTATGGAACTGATGATTCTCCGCAACAGTAGGTGATGGAATCAGCACAGAGGGTTTGCCCATAATCTGAATCTCACTCAATGTGATTGCACCGCAACGGCACACAACCACATCTGCCGCCGCCATACACAAATCCATATTGTCTATATACTCGCGTACATCAAGGTTATCGCAGGTTTCTGTATCTGTCCCCTGCTCTTTCACAAGGTCGGGGAACCACTTGCCATACTGACCGTATGCGTGAATATGCTGATACTTCTTATCCTTGCCGCTTCTTGCCACAAGAGGAGCCATATTCTCGTTGATTTTACGAGCCCCCAGGCTTCCGCCAAAAGAAAGCACAACAGGTCTTGAGTCAAGTCCCAAAGTCTTTCTTGCTTTTTCTTTATCTGCTGTAAGAATCACAGGGCGTACAGGGTTACCTGTCAGTACAAAACTGCATTTTGCATCAAGATGCTTTCTTGCCGCATCCATAGCAAGCATAACTCTCTTTGCACCCTTTGAAAGCATTTTTGTTGTAACTCCGGGAAAAGCGTTCTGCTCGTGAATAACTGTGGGGATTCCCAGTTTCTGTGCAGCGCGGATAACAGGTCCGCTTACATAACCGCCTGTACCAACGCAGATATCAGGAGCAAAACCCTTAATAATATTCTTAGCCGCCTTTGACGCACTCAAAGCCTTGAATACTGTACCCACATTTTCCACCATTGCCTTGGGACTTAAACTGCGTTTGAATCCGCGGATTGAAATTGAACGGATTTCAAATCCGCAACCCGGTACAAGGCGCTGCTCCATTCCTCCTGTATTTCCAACAAAAAGAATCTGAGCGTCAGGCTCTTTAGCCTTTATTGTCTGAGCAATAGCGATAGCAGGGTTTATATGTCCTGCTGTACCGCCACCTGCAAGTAAAACTCTCATATATCTCTTCCTTATTTAAATAGTAAATCAGACTTTTTCTATTTTTGATGTACGGGAAACAGAAAGCACAACACCCATCTGTGCCAGAAGCATTACCAGTGAACTTCCGCCATAGCTGAAAAACGGCAGAGAGATACCTGTATTGGGGAGCCAGTCGGTAATAACAAGGATGTTGAGTATTACCTGCAGAGCAATCTGCGCACTGAGTCCGCATCCTAAAAGTTTACCGAAGGTATCCCCCGAACGCTGAGAAATATAAATACCTCTCCACACAAGCACACCAAAAAGAATAAGAATAAGTGCGGCAATAATAAAGCCAAGTTCCTCACATACGATTGCAAAGATGAAGTCATTCTGAGGCTCGGGCAGATACAGATACTTCTGTCTTGATTTGCCAAGTCCCAGACCTGTGAGTCCGCCTGAACCGATAGCATAAAGGGAGTTTCTTGTCTGCCATGTTGCCCACCACATATCGTAGTCATAGGGCGAACAACTCAGCGCCTGTCCCCAACCATCCATTCGCTCCATAGCATAGCCCAGAACACCTGTAACATAGGCAATCAACACAGCAACTACACCAAAGCCGATAATATAAAAGAAGTAAACAGGAGACATTCCTGCAAACCACAACATAAACAGGATAAGGCAGAACATAATTACGATACCTGAGTAGTGAGGTTCAAGAACAAGAAGCACTGCCAGAGTTCCAAAAGCGATAAGACCGGGAAGCAGACTGTACTTCATGTATTTCATTTTATCGTGATATTTTGCACCCCAATAGGCAAAGAACACTATTACTGCAAACTTTGCAACCTCTGAGGGCTGAAGGTCAACAATACCCAAGGGAATCCATCGATGCAGGTCCTGTCCCCATGTAAGAGGAATAACAATAATAAGCAGGAATATTGCAAGTCCTGCAATAAAAACAGCAAAACGATAGAACCAATGATAATTGATGAAAGATACAAATATCATAATAGATACGCCGATAACAGCAAAGATTGTCTGACGCACCAGGTAATAATAACTGTTACCCTCTTCTGCCAGAGCAACAGGATAACTTGCAGAGAACATCATAAGAATTCCGATTGCAAGAAGCAAAAGCACAATCAACAGAAAGGGCATATCAATGCCCATTCCCACCTCAAAAAGTTTCATTTTACCTGTAGACTTTTTCCGAGGTGCAGGTTGTGACTCACGCTTTGGATACTCTCCCCTTCTGGCACCTGCCTGAGCGCTGAAATTCCTCAGATATGCTCTGTCAGGGGATGTTGAGGTTGAAAGAAAAGTTTTTCCTTTCATACTATCCCTCCAGACTATAAATCAAAAACTAGAATCAAAGACGTACAACGCCGAAATATGTAAGCAGCACAGCAATTGCACCTGCAACAAAGGTTATAAGACTGAACACACATACAATCTTAACCTCAGACCAACCGCACAGTTCATAGTGATGATGAATAGGACTCATCTTGAAAAGGCGTTTGCCGTGTGTAAGCTTAAAGTAGCATACCTGAAGCATTACAGAGAACATCTCGGTCAGATACATAATACCGATAAGAAGAACAAGCACAGGCACATCAAGAGCAAAGAGGATTGAGCAAACCATACCCCCAAGGAACAGGGAGCCTGTGTCACCCATAAACACCTTTGCAGGGTGGAAGTTCCACACAAGGAAACCAAGGCAACCGCCTGCAAGAGCAGCACTCTCAATAACACCGCCGATGCTGGAAAGCATACTGGAAATAAGAAGCATACAGATTGCCGCAAAGAATGTGATTGAGCCATCAAGACCATCGATACCGTCTGTAAGGTTTGTGGCATTCACGATTCCAACAATCACAACAGAAGCAATAACATAGTAGAACCAACCCAGCTCAACTGTACCGACAAAAGGAATAACTGTTGATGTAAGACCTGCATCACCGCCTATATAACGAAGTGCAAGGAGGTAAAGGATAGCAACTGCAAACTGCATTACAAGTTTCTGAGGAGCGGTAAGACCAAGGTTACGCTTTTTTACAACCTTGATATAGTCATCAATAAAACCGATAACACCATAGCAAAGAGCCATAATCAGACCGATAAAGATATTGTACTGCTCAATAGTAGGAACATTACCGCTTAAGAGAACACGAGCAGTAAAGAGTGCTACTGTTGAGAGAATTATACCTGCAATAAACATAATACCGCCCATAGTGGGAGTACCCTGCTTTTTCTTATGCCAATCGGGGCCAATCTCAAGAATTGTCTGTCCGAATTTCAGCTTGTGCAGATAAGGAATAAGCACCTTACCCAGAAGTGTGGATACAACAAAAGCAACTAACGCTGCACCCAAAGCCCATAAACAAGTAATCATAGTCATCCGTCCTTTATTTAAGTAATCCGTTGATTGTTTCAACTGTTTTTTCTGCTGTGATACCCATAGCGCACAGCACCGCTGTACACACAAGCACCTGCTTTGCAGTATATGTATGAATATCAGCAATGAATATTCTGCTCATAGAAACCCCCGATAAGAGTTCAAAACAAGTGAAGTTTTCTTTCTTCTGCTCATTGAGAGCAACAACATCACTTCGGCTGTCACCAAAAGAATAAGTAAACACCTTCTCACCTGAGGACACAGAATCCTTATCCTCAATATTGATTACAACCTGGGAGTTTTTATCATCACTTCTTATAACCTTATCAGGTTTATCCGTATATACAATAGTTCCTGTCACCTCTGCATTAAGTACCCCAAGACACTTGAAAAGAAGTTCCCGAACTCTTCGCACATTTTCCTTATCACCGTAAATCTGAAGTTTCTCAGTAATCATCGTCTGCCTCCTGATATTAAAAAGGGGGATTAATCGGTGAAACCACCTGCGGTGAAGTTAACTGTTACCAGTGTACCCGGAGACACCATTGTACCTGCAGGGATACTCTGGGAAGTTGCAGTACAAAGGTAAGAATCTGTCTGACCTGTAACGCTGATATTTATATCATAGATAGAACACAGATAGTTCACATCGTATACTGTATAACCTGTCAGGTCAGGAACCTCGACCTGTGTCTTTGCACTATCTTCGTCAGTATAAAGAACCACATTACCGCCCTGTGGAATAGGTGTTCCTGCACCGGGTACCTGGGCTAGAACCATATCTCCGCTACCCTTTACAGATGTTGTGAAGCCATCATTTGTTGCTGCGGTCTGTGCATCAGTTACAGACATTCCAACATAAGAGCCTGCAATAGTATCAAGCTCAGCAAGTTCCTCGTCTGTGTACTGGGTTGCAATCTGCATATAGGGCAGAACCTCGCCCATTATCTGTGCAAACACAGGAGCGGCAACCTGGCTTCCGTAGTAAGCGGCACCTGTAGGTGTATCAAAGAATACAAGACAAACAAGCTCTGCGTTATCTGCAGGGGCAAATCCGCAGAAAGATGCGATATAGTCGTCTATTCCATCACCGTTGGAGTCAACCTTTTTCTCGGAAGTACCTGTTTTACCTGCTACGCGATAACCGGCAACATAACCGTTTTTACCTGAACCGGAAACTGCATTTTCCTCAAGGATATCAGCAATAAGAGCCGCTGTCTCTGAGGATATTGCCTGACGCTTAACCTCTGTTGAGGTTGTAGACTGAACATTGCCCTCAGTATCAACAATCTGAGACACAACATGAGGCTGAACAATATATCCGCCGTTTGCAATAGCCGCAACAGCGGTTGCCATCTGAATGGGAGTAACTGCAAAGTTCTGTCCGAAAGATGCAGTTGCAAGGTTTACGGGAAGCATTGAGCCATCCTCAGAGAAGAATATGTCCCCTGCCTCACCGGGAAGGTCTATACCTGTTTTTTCGGAGAAGCCAAACGCCTGATAATACTGCCAGAAAAGTTCCTCACCAATCTTCTCACCAATCTGCATAAATGCAGGGTTACAGGAATTCTTGATAGACTCACGGAAAGTCTGTGTACCGTGACCTGAACGCAGGTGACAATGCATTGTCTGGTCTGTTACTGTATAGTAACCGGGGCAATAAAAAGATGAACTCTCGTCAACTAAGTTCTCCTCAACGCCCATTGCTGCTGTGAACATCTTGAAAACAGAGCCGGGGTAGTATGTATCAGAAACCGCCTTATTTCTCCAGACTTTCTCAAGTGCCGCAGACTCTGCCGCATAGCGCTCCTCCTCGGGAAGTTTGCGGATTTCTGCTCTTGTCTCTTCTGAAAGAGTATAGGGGTCGTTCAAATCGTAACCGCCTACAGACGCCATAGCCTTGACTGCACCTGTGTTAACATCCATAATAATGCAAACACCACGGTTATAAACCTGATGTTCTTCAATCGCCTGTTCCATATACTTCTCGACAATAGACTGAATTGTTTCGTCAATAGTCAGATATACATTGTAACCGTGTATAGCATCAATATTCTGGCTGTACTGGAAGGGCATTGCTGTACCGTGGGCATTGGTTGCAGTAATAATTCTGCCGGGTGTACCTGTAAGCTGCTCGTCATACTGAAACTCAACACCTGAAAGGCCCTGGTCATCGGAACCTGTAAAGCCGATAACAGAGGATGCCAGGTCGCCATAAGGATAATATCGCTTGTAGTCATCAATCATAAAGATAACGCTGGGATTGATGTTCACAGACTTCTCTGAAAGTTTATCCTGCAAAAGCAGGATTTCTTCTCTTTCGTCTGACTCAATTCTTCGCTTTATCTCAGTGTAATAGTTATTCTCTTTTGCCTTTTCAAAGATTTCTTCCTCATCCACCTGAAGGATTCTTGAAAGTTCCTTTGCAACATAACGTCTTTCTTCATCATCCTCGAAGTAAGCAGGAGCAAGTACAACCTTCCACACAGTTGCAGATGTGGCAAGAATTTTGCCGTTGGCATCGTAGATTGTGCCTCTCTTTGCAGGAATTGTTGTATCCTTCAGCTGCTGATTGATAGCTTTCTGCTGAAGCTCGTCAGCCATAAATATCTGAACATAACCTACGCGACAGATTGCTGCACCAAATCCTAAGATGAGAATTATCGCCAGAAGTATATTTGATCTGAGCATAAAATTACGCTGAATCTTCTCGCCCAGAACTTTCATTTTTTCTTTCAGAGTACGGGGTTTCTTTGCCATACCGCAATCTCCTTCCTGTACAATATCAGTAAACTTGTCAGAATATGACAAAAATCAATATCCTTAGAATAGCAGAAAAAGAGTTAAGACGAAAATCTCAACTCTCAATCTCAACATAACATATTTATTATGATAACAGATATGTTATGACCACAGGGACTCAAAGAAGTCACCTATCTCTGTAAATATATTTTTGTTGCAGTCGCCATACACACAAACCTTATCTCCCTGAGAAAGGCTGATGTATTCCTTCTGCTGGTTGGTAGCTTTTGTCATACCAAGCTGTGTACGGGCATATTCCTCCACAGCAGCAGTAGACAGAGAACCCTCTACCTTTGCAGACATCTGGATATACTCGCTCTTTTTTTCTTCCAGTTCATTCTGAGCAGCTACGATTGCGTTATTGAGTTCAGAAACCTGAGCGTGACCGTAGATAATAACCCCCATAAAGCTCATAACAACAACAGCAACCAGTACACCTGTTACGATAGCCGCAAAGTTGTGCTTTCTGCGAGGTGCCTTTTCATACTGAAACTCAGAAACATTATGAACCTTTGTCTTCTTTGCTCTCTCCTGCTGTTTTTTGGGAGCGCTCTGTCTTGCTGCAGAACCCTCTGTTTCAAAGAGGCTGAGGTCGTAACCTCTGTCTGTTGTACCGTATGTACCGTAAGCCATAAATTAAAAATTCCCCTTTACAAAATTCTCTTTCATATACCTTCACAGCCGACCTTGTGCCGACTGATACAAACTGCCGATTACAGTTTTTCACACACTCGGAGTTTTGCACTCCTGCTTCTGGGGTTTACGCTCAACTCTTCTTCACTTGCAATTATAGGTTTGCGTGTGATGAGTTTCGCCTTTGGTTTGTTACCGCAAACACAAACAGGGAAATCGGGAGGACAGGTACAGCCTGTACACCATTTAGCCATTCTCTGTTTTGTGATTCTGTCCTCTATGGAATGGAAGGTTATCACCGCAAGCCTGCCGCCCTCACGGAGCATTTCAAAGGCGGAGTCAAGGCCTCTCTCCAGTTCACCGAACTCATCGTTTACAGCGATTCTCAGTGCCTGGAAGGTCTGACGAGCAGGATGCCCTTCTCTGCGTACTCTCTGAGGAACTGCACTCTTGATAATCTCTGCAAGTTCCAGAGTAGTTTCTATTGGTTTTTCGTTTTCTCTGTATCTGACGATTGCTCTTGCAATACTTGATGCAAACTTATCTTCGCCGTAAGTAGAGATAATTCTTGCAATCTCGCTGTAAGGCAGAGTGTTTACAAGTACGGCTGCACTCTCGCCCTCCTGGCTCATTCGCATATCAAGGGGTGCATCCTCGTGGAAGGAAAAGCCTCTTTCTGCCGTATCAAGCTGATGGGAGGATACTCCTATATCAAGAAGCACACCGTCAACCTTTTCTACTCCGTGAGCCTTCAGCAGTTCTTTCATATCTCCGAATCTGCCTCTGACTATCACCGAACAGGGTTCATCCTTGAACCTTTCGGTTACTGTCTGTATTGCATCCGGATCTCTGTCAATGGAATAAAGTTTTCCATCCTTTAAACCCTTGAGAATCTCAGATGAGTGTCCGCCGCCGCCTGCTGTACCGTCAACATATACCCCATCGGGCTTAATGTTAAGCCCCTCTATGCTCTCAGCAAGCAGTACCGATAAATGTTTGAACTCCATATATATCAGAACAACTTGAGAAGTTCCAGACCTGCCTTGTAGGAGGTGGACATTCTCTCCTTCATATATTCCTCGTAAGTGGGCTTGTCCCAGATTTCAACTCTGTTATCAAGTCCTACTACCATAACTTCTTTTTCAAGATTTGCCAGATCACGGATAGTTTTGGGGATCTGGATTCTACCCTGTGCATTAGGGGTAACAAGTGTGGCAGGAGCAACATAGATGTGCATAAAATCGTTTGCCATATCACCTGTCATATTTCTTATCTGGTCACGAAGGTTTTCAAAATGGGAAACGCTCAGCACCTGAACACTTGGTTTATCGTTGAAACCGAGAGTGATATAAAAGGACTCACCCAATTCAGCACGGTATTCGGGAGAAATAATGACACGACCTTTAGCGTCAAGACTCTGTCCATTGATGCCAGATAACATTATTCCCACCTCCGTACTCAAAATCACCGGATTTGAACACCAAATCCCACTCAAATAATACCATTTGACACTTTAGTAATATTATAAACCATTAGTTTCAGGATTGCAAGAGATTGATTACACAAAATTTACAAAAATTACAGAAAACTTAAACAAAAATGAAAACCCCTTTTATTGCATAATATACAAAAACAGGCGTAACCACGAAAAATCGTGATTACGCCTGGATTTTTAGAATATTTGTTCGATTATATTTTTGCAAAAAAGAAAATTACAAATGGTTACATCAGCTCTCTTTCAGACCTGTAACACACAGGGAATTCCCCACTCTTTAGCTACTCATCCCACACCACAAAAAAGACGCAACTGATATATAAACAGTTGCGTCACATTTACGATTATAAATTCTTCAGAACAAGCTATCAGTCGTTGTTGTTACCAACCTTGTTTGCCATCTTGATGTTCTGGCGAGTCTTACGAAGTTCTGTAAGCTGCTCTGCAAGTGCCTCATCAGCCTTCTTCATAATATCCTCAACAAAGTCTGTTGCAGCCTTCTTCATCTCAAAGAGTTTTGCCTTTGTAGCATTCTCAATCTCTGTTGCGCGATTCTTAGCATCAATAACAACGCTCTCTTTTTCGATGAGTTTCTCTCTGCGCTGCTCAGCCTCGCGGACGATAGCCTCAGCCTCTTTCTTAGCCTCTGCAATAATCTGACCTCTGTCAGCTACGATATTCTTAGCCTGACGAACCTCAGAAGGCAGAGAGTCGCGGATTTCGTCAAGAATATCCATAACAGTCTCTGTATCGATAAGAGCCTTACCGCCTGTGAGAGGAACAGCTTTTGCCTCCTCCATAATACCCTGAAGTTCATTGATAAGTTCTTCTACGCGTTTCATTATATATCTCCCTTTCCGTACTGAAATCCATATATACACTTATATTATTTCATATATTTCTCAGTCTGTCAACTATTTTATCGTGAATTGCCTCAGGAACAAAGTTGCTGATGTCTCCGCCCAGAGAAGCAATCTGCTTGACAACGCTTGAACTTAAGTACATATAATCCTGACTCGTGTTCAGATATACTGTCTCCACATTGGGATAAAGTTTCTTGTTTATCATAGACATCTGAAATTCATATTCAAAGTCAGATACAGCTCTCAGACCTTTGACAACAGCTACAGCGCCTTTCTCTTTTGCAAAGTCTACAAGGAGTCCCTGAAAACTGTCAACCTCTACATTATCGTACTGTGCAGTAACCTGGCGGAGAAACTCCATTCTCTCTTCCACAGAGAAGCTGGGGTTCTTCTCCATATTGCAAAGCACAGCAACTATTACCTTATCAAAAAGTCCTGATGCACGGGATATAATATCCAGATGGCCCAGAGTAACAGGGTCAAAACTACCGGGACAAATTGCAATTTTCATATTCAGCACCTCCGCAAACAATCATTACTCCACAGGACATCTGTAGGTTGTTACCTTTATTTTACCATAGCGATAGGTTCTGTCAAGCAGGAATTCTCCTGCACTCTCAGGCAGTTCCTCTTCCAGTGCGGTTTCAACCACAATAACACCTGACTTGTTCATAACCTGAGGCAGAAGTTCCAGTGCCTTCTGAGCAATACCCTTATTATATGGGGGATCAACAAAAGCCACATCAAAGTTCACACAGGAAGAAGAAAGAAACATAAGAGAATCCGCACATCTTACCTCTGCTTTATCCTCAAGGTTTGTTGCCTTCAGATTCTTTCTGATAACAGACACAGCATCTTTGCGCAAATCAAGAAAGTAAGCACCCTTTGCACCGCGGGACAAAGCTTCTATTCCCATCTGTCCCGAACCGGCAAACAGGTCAAGAAACATTCTGTCCTGAATCTGAAACTGAATAATTGAAAATATCGACTCCTTTACCTTATCGGTGGTGGGACGCACATCCTCACCTGATAAAGTTTCAAGGCGTCTGCCTCGTGCTGTACCTGTAATAACTCTCATATATTTTACCTCGTTTCTTAATCTCTGTTACTGTTCATCATCCTGAGGATGAAAATATCTGTACACCGCCATAGCCGTCTGTCGTGTCATTCTGGGTGCGCTTATCAGCTCCTCAAGATCCGCTTCTTTTATATTCTTGATGGTTTTGAAATACCTGAGAAGCTCTGCGGCACGTTTCTCTCCAATCCCCTCAATATCTGTGAGAGAACTTTTGAGAGATGCGCTGCGTCTGTTTCTGTGATAGCCGATAGCAAAACGATGCACCTCATCCTGTATATTGGTAATAAAAGAGAAAACTCTGCGGTTCATATTAATTGCAATTTCTCCCGACTCACCTGTAATTGCCCGGGTGCGGTGTTTATCGTCCTTCACCATACCAAACAAGGGAACGTCTATACCGAATTTTTCAAGAACAGGTTTAACTGCTGACACCTGACCTGCACCACCATCAAGGAGTATAAGGTCGGGAAGTCTGCCGAAACCCTCTCCCTCATCCTTATGAGCAAGATATTCTTCAAATCGTCTTGTAAGCACCTCATTCATAGATGCATAGTCATCCTGTCCCTCAAAGGACTTTATTTTAAATTTACGATAGGCTTTTTTGAGGGGTTTGCCATTTTCAAAAACCACCATACCTGCCACATTGTCAGAGCCTGAAATATTGGAAATATCGTAGGATTCTATATAGTAAGGGATAGTTTCAAGACCTAAAAGCTGAGAAAGTTCCTGCAATACAGAAAGTTCCCTGCCTGTAGCACCCGTAAGCTGAGCAACACGCTCTGCCGCATTCTGCCTACACATATCAACAAGTTTTTTCTGCTCACCGATAACAGGCACGGTTATATATACTCGTCTGCCCGATTTTTCTGTAAGATAGCGTTCAAGAAGTTCTGTATTCTCAACTTCTCCATCAAGGGTTATATGCTGAGGAACCTGAGTTTTGTTATTATAAAAACTAAGAATAAATTCCTCGCGCTGGGATTTATCATCACCCATTATTTCCACAGGAAAATCCTGCCTGTCACAGAGTCTGCCCCCCTCAAAACGGAACACCTCAAAGCAGGCCTTTATTCTGTCAGAGAAATATGCAATAACATCCTGATCCTTTACCTTTGACTGAATTACTTTCTGTTTATCTCCAAGACGCTTTATGGCATTTATGCTATCCCGAAGAGATGCCGCCCTCTCAAACTCAAGGTTCTCTGCCGCCTCATTCATCTGTGCGGTAAGTTTCTTAAGAGATTCAGAACTTCCGCCTGATAGAAAGTCAAGAGCCTGTTCAACCCTCTCATCATAATTTCTGAACTTTACTCTGCCCATACAGGGTGCGCAACACTTCTTGATATGAAAATTCAAACAAGGTCTGCCCTTGCCAAAATCCTCAGGAAATCGCCTTGTGCAGGTAGGAAGCATAAAAACTGTGTTAGCCTCTTCCACAGCCTGTTTCACAAGATAGCCTGAGTTATACGGCCCGATATATCGGGAGTTGTCGTCATCCTTCTGCAATGCGCAGGAAATTCTACGCCATTTATCCCCCGTAACGCGGATGTAACTATAGCCTTTGTCGTCCTTAAGAAGGATATTATACTTAGGATGATGCTGTTTAATAAGACTACATTCAAGTATCAGAGCCTCAAACTCGCTGTCTGTAATAATATATTCAAAGTCCCGCACATTCTCAACCATAGCGCGGACTTTCTCAGAATGGTTATTCTGTGAACCGAAGTACTGGCTGACGCGGTTTTTGAGTTTCTTGGCTTTGCCGATATAAATAATTTCTCCGCTTTTATTCTTCATAATATACACACCCGGTTGCAAAGGCAAAGCCATTGCCTTCTGCCGAAGTGTTTTTAGCCTCTCGCTCACAAAATCACCACCTGTCACAAAATTTCACAATAAAACAAAAAGGGCGGAGGTTACACTCCGCCCATAAATGCACAAATAATTACTCAGAGAAACCTGACTCAACAAGAGTAACCAGAGCCTCAACAGCCTCTGTCTCGTCTGCGCCGTCAGCAAAAATCTTGATAGTTGTGCCGCCGAGGATACCCAGGGACAGTACACCCAGAAGGCTCTTGGCGTTAACTCTTCTCTCTTCTTTCTCTACCCAGATAGTGGACTTGAACTCGTTTGCCTTCTGAATAAAGAAAGTTGCAGGACGAGCATGTAAACCTGTTTTGTTCTGAACTAAAACATCCTTACCGTACATGGAAATACCCTCTCTTATCTTAATCGTGGAATTTTCTTTAAACCGCATCGTAGGCATAAGCGCCACTAACGGAATTGTTCATTTTTTGTTATTATATCCACAAAAATCCCTAAGGTCAACACAATAAAACCATTTTTGTTTTGATACACTATTACATCAAAAACCCACTTGTGTTTCTTGTGCAAAATAACAACATAAAAACTTATGTATCAGATGAGGTATTGTCCTCAGCCATAATTCCTTTGAGAAAGACTTTTTCTTTATCTGTAAGGTTTGCGCTCTCCAGCATATCAGGGCGGAGACGGGCAGTTTCGCAAATAGCCTGCTCACGGCGCCATTTTTCGATATTTGCGTGGTGTCCGCTCATAAGCACCGAAGGCACAGTTTCCCCTCGCCACACCTCAGGTCGGGTATACTGGGGATACTCCAGAAGACCGCCATAGTGGCTCTCCAGTTCAAAGCACTCGTCACTTGACAGTACACCGGGAAGCATTCTGCACAAAGCATCGGCAAATACCACAGCGGGCAACTCGCCGCCTGTAAGCACATAGTCACCGATAGACAGTTCTTCATCCACAAGGGTATCAAGCACACGCTGGTCTACTCCCTCGTAGTGACCGCAGAGGATACACACATTCTCGTAAGTCTGAGACATTTCTCTGACAACCTGCTGATTGATAACCCTGCCCTTGGGTGACATATATACAAAATGAGGTCTTGTGCCAAGTTCTTCGCAGATACTCTCAAAGCACAGGGCAATAGGCTCTGCCATCATCAGCATACCCATACCGCCACCATAGGGAGCATCGTCAACTCTGCGGTGTTTATCAAAAGCAAAGTCACGAAGCTGATGACAGACAATCTCAACAGCACCGCTTTTTCTTGCTCTGCCGATAATACTTTCAGAAAGCACCGCTTCGCACATTTCGGGAAACAGAGTTATTATATCAATCCTCATCGTCAAATATACCTTTCATAGGTGTAATAAGCACATAGCCTTCTTCGGGTGCAACTTCCTTTACCACATCAGGAATAACAGGCAGATAGAAAGCCTTGCCCTCTGCGTTTTTCAGTTCATACACATCGTTTGCACCTGTCTTGATAACATCGGTAAGTTTGCCGTAAACTTCAGAAGTATCCGCATCTCTGATTTCAAGGCCAAGAAGGTCCTGAACAAAGTAAGTACCCTTGGGAAGTTTTGCATCCTTGCGATTCATATAAAGCACTTTACCCCGGAGCATATCAGCCTTTTCAACTGAATCAACACCTTTGATTTTCACAAGTGCAATATTCTTGTGAGGTCTTGCTTTTACCTCCAGTTTTTCTTTACCACCATCAAAATAAAGTGTTTTGAACTTGGCAACAAACTGGGGTGAATCACACCAGCACTCAACCCTGCACTCACCCATAACTCCATGAGTGCCTACGATTTTTCCTATTTCAAGATATTCTTTCAGCATAGTATCACTTATCCTGTCAATCACATTGATTATTTCTTTTTGTTATTATGTTTCTTATCATCAGTTTTCTTGTTCTTTTTCTCCTTGATAGCAAAGTAACCGTACAGACCGCCTACAATACCCACACAAGAAACAACAATAATTACAAGAGTGATGATAGAGTTGGAGTTACCAATCCACACACTATTATCCTTTGTATCATCCTCAAGCTCTTTGGCTGTGCATGATTCTGCCTCAGGAAGAGATTCAAGAGGCACAAACTCCTCAGAAGCCTTCCAAGTAAGCCCATACTCCTTTGCATAATCTGCAGGGAGAGAGCCCTCAGGTGCATACAGCACAAAATCCTCAATAATGTCATTCTCTCCGCTTTCGGTCACAGTTCTGTATCCGAAGGAGCAGATACCCATATAGTAGATATTATCAGAAAGGCTTACGCTCTTAAGATTATCGCAACCGATGAATGCATAGTCACCTACAAAAAGCAAAGAGTCGGGAATATTTACATAAGTAAGATTCTTCTTATCCTGAAAAGCATTTCCGCTGATAGCTGTAACACCCTGCGGAATATTTACAACCTCAGCATCACCAAGATACTTGTAAAGTATTCTGCCACCCAGAATAATAGATGTATTATCCTCGAATCGTGTAATCCAAGGTGTATTATCAAAGGCAAAAGCACCTACATAGAGAAGTTCTGCAGGGATGTTGATACTTCTCAGTTTTGTGCAATCACAGAAAGCCGCGGCGGCAATCTCGATAACAGTATCGGGTAAAACTATCTCTTCAAGAGAAGCACAACCCTGAAAAGCTCTTGTGCCGATATATTCAAGATTTGAAGGCATAGAAACCGCTGTGATATCCTTGCAGTACCAGAAAGCCTCTTCAGCAATAGCAACAACAGGCATATCCTCAATCACATTGGGGATGAACACATCTCCGCCGTCACCGTTGAACTTTGTGATGCATACTTCGCCCTCAGATATCTCGTAATCAAAGTATCCGAAGGAGCCGGACTTCACCTGTGTATCTGCTGCAGATACAGAAAAACCTGCAACACATACTGAAAAAAGAAGCACAAGCATAATCATCAGCAAAGATATAAATTTCTTCAGATTCAATGTTTTCTTAATATTTGACATAAGAACACCTCTCCTCAATGTAACAGTATATAAAAAAACTGCCCCCTTGTCAAATAAGAGGACAAGTGACAGATACACAAAGGGCACATAGCCTTGCAAAGTCCGTGACTTCACAGTGCTATATGCCCTTGAATGCTGTTATTAATCAAAGTGGAAATCAGTCGATTTCAACCTGAATTTTAACATCCTTGCGGATAGCGGCGGAACGGGCAACAGTACGGATTGCCTTAGCAATTCTACCCTGTTTGCCGATGATTCTGCCCATATCGTCCTCTGCCACGTGAATGTGGTAAACGGTTGTACCATCCTCAAGGGGCTGGTCTGCTGTAACCTCAACCTTATCGGGAGCCTCAACAAGACCTTTCGCAATGATAGTGAGTAAGTCTTTCATCAGTGTATGCTCCTGCTATCAGATAACGCCGTTGCGCTTGAGAAGAGCCTTAACCTTATCAGTGGGCTGTGCGCCGTTAGCAATCCACTTCTTAGCTGCCTCAGCATCAACCTTTACCTCAGCGGGTTCTGTGAGGGGGTTGTAAGTACCGATTTCCTCGATGAAACGACCATCTCTGGGATAACGGGAATCAGCAACAACAATACGATAGAAGGGGTTCTTCTTTGCACCCATTCTGCGAAGTCTGATCTTAACTGCCATGGTGTGTACCTCCATAAAATAAATTTTTAGTTTTATATTATAAGCCTGTTTGGCAATATAACCGATGTTTTAATATGTTATCAGAAGCCTCCGAAACTACCTGTGCCGCCACCTGTGAAGGGGCCGCCGCCAAGTCCGGGAAGTCCGCCTCTGCGTTTGCCTTTCTTACCCTTTGAGTTCATCTGCTTCATAAGTTTCTGCATCTGCTCAAGTTGTTTGATAAGGCGGTTAACCTCTTCAACGCTTCTGCCACTGCCTGCGGCAATACGGCGCTTACGAGAAGGATTGATAAGGGATGGTTTGCGTCTTTCCTCAGGTGTCATAGAGAGGATGATTGCTCTGTTCCAGTCAATCTGTCTTTCCTCAATGTTTGCCTCGTCAAGTTTTGCCTGACTCATACCGGGAAGTTTTGCAAGAATACCCTTGATGGGGCCCATCTTCTGAATCTGGTCGAACTGGTCAAGAAGGTCGTTAAAGTCCATCTTGTTCTGCATCATCTTCTGAGCAAGTTCCTCAGCCTTTTTCTGGTCAAGTTTAGCCTCTGCCTCTTCAATCAGAGTCAGCACATCACCCATACCAAGAATACGACTTGCCATTCTCTCAGGATGGAAAACCTCCAGGTCCTCAAGTTTTTCACCCACACCGGCAAACTTGATAGGTCTGCCTCTGCCTGCCTTTACGGACAGAGCCGCACCGCCTCGGGTGTCACCGTCAAGTTTTGTGAGGATAACGCCTGTAATGTCAAGGAGATCATTAAAACTCTTTGCAACATTAACTGCGTCCTGACCTGTCATAGAGTCAATAACAAGAAGGATTTCAGAGGGATTGACTGCATCCTTTACTCTCTGCAGTTCGCCCATCAGTTCTTCATCTATATGGAGACGGCCTGCGGTATCAAGAATAACGATATCGTTGCCGTAGTCCTTTGCGTGACGGATTGCACTCTCTGCAATCTTCACAGGGTCTTCCTTGCCCATTTCAAAAACAGGCACATCCGCACCCTTGCCCACAACCTTGAGCTGTTCAATAGCTGCAGGACGATAGATATCACAGGCAACAAGCAGAGGTCTGTGATTCTGTTTTTTCAGCATCTTTGCCAGTTTACCTGAGTGTGTGGTCTTACCTGAACCCTGAAGACCGCACATCATAATAACCGTGGGAGGTTTGGATGCAAACTCAAGGCGTGTAGATTCACCGCCCATAAGAGCAACCAGTTCTTCGTTTACAATCTTGACTACCATCTGTGCGGGAGTCAGGCTATCCATAACCTTCTCACCAACAGCGCGTTCGGTAATTCTGTTTGTAAAATCCTTGGCTACCTTATAGTTTACGTCAGCCTCCAGAAGTGCCAGTCGCACTTCTCGCATAGCGCTTTTAACATCGCTCTCGCTGAGTTTACCTTTATTCTTAAGACGTTTGAATACGCCGGTAATTTTATCCGACAAACTTTCAAAAGCCATATTCAAGCCTCCTCGCTGTAAAGCCTGTCTGCCAGTGCCACAATTTCATGCCCAAATGTTGCTGCTTGTGAATCGTGACTTAAGCAGATTTTACGGGCAAGGTTGCGTATATCCTCCGCATACTTACCCACCTGCTCGAATCTTTTATAAAGACCGAGTTTTTCTTCGTATTCGTAGAGTTCCCCTTCGCTTCTCTTCACAAGGTCTCGTACACCCTGTCGGGTGATACCCATAACGTCTGCGGTCTCAGACAGAGAAAGATCATCGTTATAATAAAGAGACACAGCCTGCTGCTGTTTGGAACTCAGAAGTTGTCCGTAAAAATCAAAGAGCAGGGAGATTTCTATATTCTTATCCATAGGAGCCTCCCGAAAAATCTGAGCAGTAAATCATACAAATCACAGATGAACACCCGCTCTTGTCTGTAAAGTTATTTTCTTTACACCTCAGAGATTATACTACCTTTACATCCCTTTGTCAATAGTTTATATCCTTAGTTTGCACAAATTCTCAATTTTTTATTTACATATATATCCAAAATATCAGCCTTTACACATCAACTTCAACAAAATCTCTTGCAATTTTCACAAAAATTAAAAATACGGATGATTTTACTATTGATTTATGATATACTTATATAGAATAAAAAATTCAGCATTGGAGTAATACATTACGGAACAGATTATTAATATTGACAGAATGGAACAGGCGGTTGCCCTGTTCGGAAGTTTTGACGAAAATATCAAACTCATTGAGCGTGAGTATCATGTTTCCGTTGTAGGTCGTGAGAGCGAACTTAAAATCAGCGGCGACATTGAGAATGTGGACAAAGCCTGCAGGGTTATTGAGAGTCTGCTGATGCTTATCAATCGCGGCGAAAATCTTTCCGAGCAGAATATCCGCTATTGCATCTCCCTTGTAAACGAAGGTTCAAAGGAGAAAATAGAAAGCCTTGTGGGTGACTGTATATGCATCACATCAAAGGGCAAACCAATCAAACCAAAAACTATGGGACAGAAACGGTACTGTAACTGCATCCGCGACAACACCATAACAATCGGTGTAGGCCCTGCAGGTACAGGTAAGACTTACCTTGCAGTTGCTATGGCGGTTACCGCATTCAGAGCAAAGCAGATAAACCGTATCATCCTTACCCGACCTGCTGTAGAAGCAGGTGAGAAGCTGGGATTTCTCCCCGGAGATTTACAGAGCAAGGTTGACCCTTATCTGCGGCCTCTCTACGATGCCCTCTTTGATATGCTGGGCGCTGAAACTTATCAGAAGTACGTAGAAAGAGGTAACATCGAGGTTGCTCCACTTGCATATATGCGAGGCAGAACTCTTGATGACAGTTTCATTATCCTTGATGAAGCACAGAATACCACAACGGAACAGATGAAGATGTTCCTTACCCGACTGGGTTTCAACTCAAAAATGGTTATCACAGGTGACATCACTCAGATTGACCTGCCCAACGGTGCCCGTTCGGGACTGAAAGAATGTATCAAAGTCCTCAAAGGAATTGACGATATAGCAAGTTGTACTTTCAGCGAAAAAGATGTTGTAAGGCACAGACTTGTACAGGACATTATCAAAGCATACGAAAAACTTGACGAAAGTAGGAATAAAAATGGCAAAAGATAAAATCAAAGTAATCATCACAAACAGACAGAAGGATGTGGCTATCCCCACAGGTCTCAGAATGCTGGTAAGACGTTGCTGCACAGCAGTACTTCAGCTTGAAAAATTTGAGGGTGACGCAGAAATCAGCGTTTCCTTTGTAAACAATGAGCAGATTAAGGAACTGAACGCACAGTACCGGAATAAGGATATCGAAACCGATGTACTCTCTTTCGGTATGTGCTCCGAGGATGGCAAGTATGACATCGACCCCCAGACAGGCGCACAGATTCTGGGCGATGTTGTAATCTCTATGGAGAAGGCAGTTGAACAGGCTGACATCTATGGTCACTCCCTCCAGAGAGAGGTAGGCTATCTTACCTGTCACAGCGTACTCCATCTTTTAGGCTACGACCACGAGGACAACAACCTTGAGCGAATCCGTATGCGTGAAAAGGAAGAGGCAGTTATGGATATGCTGGGTCTCCCCGCATCTTCCAGTTATGTTGTTACCGAGGAATAATATGAAGAAACAATTGCGCAGTTTCGGTTACGCCTTTGAGGGATTATGGGGTGCTATCCGCACAGAGAGTCACCTGAGGTTTCATCTTGTTGCAGCATTATATGTATGCATCTTTGCTCTCCTTGGTGAATTCAGTGCATCCCAATGGGGTGTGCTTATACTCACAATCTGTGCTGTTATCAGCGCTGAACTTGTGAACACCGCTCTGGAGGACCTCTGCGACCTGTATTCCACAGAGAAAAATCCGAGAATCAAGCGTATCAAGGACATAGCCGCCTGTGCTGTACTCATCTTTGCTATAGGCGCAGTTATAGTTGCAATCCTCCTCTTTATCACCACAGGTAAATTGCAACTCGCTTTCTCAAAACTCACAGCCGAGCCTTTATGGTTTATCCCCTTAGGGTTAAGTGCTGTGGTGTCTGCTTTCTTTGTAATATTTGGCGGCAGAAAGAAAGCATCAGATTAACCCATTAACATAACAAACACATCTGCGTCACATCACTTCTGTGGTGTGACGTTGTAAGTTAACAAGCTTTTTACCGAAAGGATAAACATATGAACACAAATGACCGTTCCGCTTTTATAGCAATTGTAGGCAGGCCCAATGTAGGCAAATCCTCCATCCTCAACTGTATGCTGGGTGAGAAGATTGCAATTGTTACCAACAAACCCCAGACCACCCGTACACGCATTATGGGTGTACTGACTGAGGGTGAATATCAGCTTGTATTCACAGATACCCCCGGTATGCACAAAGCCCGTACCTCCCTCGGCAAATATATGGTACGCTCTGTAACCGAGAGTGTTGCAGGTGCAGATGCCTGTCTGTTGGTTGTTGATGCAACTGAGGAAATCTCTGACACAGAACGCGAACTTATTGAGCGTATGAAGACACTCTCCCTGCCCTGTGTACTGGCTATCAACAAAACCGACATTGTCAAAGAGAAAAGTTCAATTATGAAAGTCATTCTTGACTACACCGCTCTCTACGATTTTGAGGCAGTTGTGCCTGTAAGTGCAAAGAAGCAGGAAGGTATCGGTGAACTTATCGAAGAACTGAAAAAGCTCACCTCTGAGGGCGGACACTTCTTTGATGCTGATACTCTCACCGATCAGCCTGAGCGTCAACTTGCATCTGAGATGATAAGAGAAAAACTCCTCCTCTGCCTTGATAAGGAAATCCCTCACGGCACAGCAGTTGTTATTGAGAAAATGCGTCAGAGAGACGATGAGCTTCTTGATATTGAGGCTACAATCTACTGCGAGAGAGATTCACACAAGGGTATTATCATCGGCAAAGGCGGCAGTATGCTCAAGAAAGTATCCTCAAAAGCAAGAGCTGATATGGAGGCTTTCTTCGGCTGCAAGGTTAACCTGCAGACCTGGGTTAAGGTTAAAGAAGACTGGAGAAACCGTGACGGACTGCTCCGCAACTTCGGCTTCGACTCCTCCGACTTTGATGCGTAAGCAAAGGTAAAGTTATTGGCAGGAGCAAACCCCTGCCCTACACATATAAATTCATACGGGATGTCGTAGGCGCCATCCCCTACGGATTTCATCCAAAACACCCCATTGTTAATTTTTAACATCTACAAAATCCCCTCTATATCACCCTATATTTGAGATATACTTTTATCAGGGTGATATTTATGAACGAAACTGATGCCTGGAACGCTTTTCTTAAAAGCGGAAGTATTCAGGATTATCTCAACTACAAGGCGGTGCAGAACACCACCGCAAATCTGCAGGAACCCACCAATGAAGATACAGACAGACGGACTGATAATCAAACAACAGAATATTGGTGAACAGGACAAACTTGTAACTGTACTGACTCGTGACGAAGGTGTTATCCGCGCCTTTGTCCGGGGAGGTAAGAACATAAAAAGCGCAAAGAGTTCCCCCACCTCTCTGCTGTGCTACTCCTCTTTGTCACTTTACAAATCAAAGGACAGGTATATTATTGACGAGGCGCAGGTAAAGGATATGTTCTTTGCACTTCGCAGCGATGTTGTACACCTGTCACTTGCACAGTATTTCTGCGAACTTGCGGCGTACATCTGCCCCAGTGAGCAGAGAGCCGACAGTCAGCTTTCCCTTATCCTCAATGCGCTTTTTCTTCTTACGGAAAAACGCAAGGATCCTGAACTGATAAAAGCCTGTGTGGAACTCAGACTTGCATCCCTTGCAGGATATATGCCCGACCTGATTATGTGCAAGGAATGTGGGCAGTATGAAACTCCCCTTATGTACTTCTCATTGCAGAAAGGTCTGATTCTCTGCGAAGAATGTTTCAGGAAGAAGCCTTTCCCCTCTGCAGCGGCAGCTGACTCGGGAATTATTATGGCGCTCAGACACATTGTGTTCTCCGAGGATAAAAAGGTATTCTCCTTCAATCTCTCGGAAGAAGGACTAAAAACACTCAATTATATTACAGAAACATACATCTGCTCTGTGCTTGAACATGACTTCAGCACATTGCATTTTTACAAGACCATACGGTCATAACAAAAGGAATTACTATGAACAGACATCACAAAGCATTGGAACTTGATAAAATCCTCCTGATGCTCTCAAAGGAAGCGACCTGTGAGGATGCAAGAGAGATGGCACTTGCAATCACCCCTCTGAACGGCAAGTTCGAAATTGAAGAAGCACTTAAGCAAACTGATGATGCCTATGTATTATCGGGCAGATTCGGTGCGCCATCTTTCGGCGGTGTAAAGAATATGCAGAATGCATTCCGCCGAGCAGAGGCAGGAGGACTTCTGAACACCACAGAACTTCTGCGGATTGCAGAAACCCTCCGCATTACCCGCGGTGTCCGTCAATGGAGAAACAAGAGCGCAGGAATAGAAACTTCCCTTGACCTGCTTTTCTCACGCCTTGCAGAGAATAAATTTCTCGAAGAGAAAATAACCTCCTGCATTCTCTCAGAAGACGAGATTGCAGACAACGCATCTCCCGAACTTTACGATATCAGACGAAAAATGCGTCAGGCATCCTCAAAAGCAAGAGAGATTCTGGACAAAATTATCCGCTCAAGTACATATCAGAAATATCTGCAGGATGCTATCATCACGCAGCGTTCAGGCAGATTTGTTGTGCCTGTCAAGGCAGAGTGCAGAGGTCAGGTACCGGGACTTGTTCACGATACATCCTCCAGCGGTGCTACAGTATTTATTGAACCTATGGGTGTTGTACAGGCAAACAACGACATCCGTGTTCTTGAATCAAAAGAACAGGCAGAAATTGAGCGAATCCTCTTTGAGCTTTCTGCTATGGCAGGTGCCCACGCAGAAACAGCATCTGAGAGTTATAATGCACTGGTAGAGCTTTCGCTTATCTTTGCAAAGGCAAGTCTTGCATACAAAATGAAAGCCACAATGCCCCTTATCAACGATAAGGGTGAAATCAACTTAAAGCAGGCGCGTCATCCCCTACTCGACCAGAAAACCGCTGTTGCAACGGATATTAATCTTGGCAAGGAATTTGACACCCTTGTTATCACAGGCCCCAACACAGGCGGTAAAACCGTATCTATCAAGACCATCGGTCTGCTGACTCTTATGGCTATGTGCGGACTTATGATTCCCTGTGCAGAAGGCTCAGAGATTTCCATTTTCCGCAAGGTACTTGTTGATATCGGTGATGAACAGAGCATTGAACAATCTCTGTCCACATTCTCTGCTCATATGACAAATATCGTTTCTATCCTCAAAGAAGCTGACAGAAACTCCCTTGTACTCATTGACGAATTGGGCGCAGGCACAGACCCTGTTGAGGGTGCCGCTCTTGCAGTTGCAATACTAGAGAGACTCCGTCAAAAGGGTGCGAAGATAGCCTCCACCACCCACTATGCAGAGCTTAAAGAATTCGCCCTTAAGACACAGGGTGTTGAAAACGGCTGTTGTGAATTTGATGTTGCCACACTCCGCCCCACATACAAACTCCTTATCGGTGTACCGGGACGAAGCAACGCCTTTGCAATCTCCACACGCCTTGGTATTGAAGACAGCATTGTTAAGAGAGCATCTGAACTTGTATCTGAAGAAAGCCGTCAGTTTGAAGCAGTAGTACGCAACCTTGATACCCGCCGTCAGGAACTTGACGAAGAACTGAAGAAGGCAAGAGAAATGGCAATCAAGGCTCAGCAGGATAAGAAGAAAGCCGAGGACGAACTGGAAAGAGTAAGGAAACAGGCAGAACGTGAACTTGAAAAAGCAAAGCACGAAGCCTCTCTCCTCCTTGCTCGTACAAAAGCACAGGCTGATGCGCTTATAGAAGAACTTGAGAAAGCAAAGAAGCAAGGCAACCTGAGTGCTGAGGAACGAGCAAAACTCAAGCAAAACCTCCGCCGGATGGAAGAGGATGCAGACCCCATCAAAGAAAAATCAAAGAACGAGGATTATGTACTGCCCCGTCCCCTAAAAGCAGGCGACACAGTCCTTGTGTGCGATATTGACAAAGAGGCAACCGTCCTTGAAACTCCTGCTCCCAATGCCACATCTGTGCTTGTGCAGGCAGGTATCATCAAAACAAGAACTCCCATCAAGAATCTCCGCCTTATTGACAAAGGCAAGGTGACTGTATCAGGCAAACCCCTGAGAACAGGTCAGCGCAGAAGCCGTATTGAGTCAAGACCTGTCACAGAGATTGATGTAAGAGGTTACACCGCAGACGAAGCGGTTATGGAAGTTGACAAGGTGCTGGA
This sequence comes from Oscillospiraceae bacterium, assembly GCA_015065665.1. Lineage (GTDB taxonomy): Bacteria > Bacillota > Clostridia > Oscillospirales > Acutalibacteraceae > Ruminococcoides. Next base: position 35,807 of record SVPX01000007.1, read on the forward strand.
TACTGCAGTGCTGACAAATGTAGGCTCTATCACCGTAATTCACGGCAAAGGCACAGGTGTGCTGAGAAAAGAAATCCACGCATTCCTCCGTCACCACAAGGCAGTAAAGAGCTTCCGCCTCGGCACCTTTGGTGAGGGTGAAGCAGGCGTTACAATCATCGAGCTGAAATAATTCATAACAAACCAAAAGCAGGAACGAAAGGGTTTATCCCTTTTGCTCCTGCTCTTTTTTATAGAAGCGACAACAAATCCTTGGTTTCTACTCCCGAATGAAGTGCCATATTAATTGACAAGGACAAAAGTTTTGAGGCTCTGTCTATAAGCAAATCTATCTCTTTTGGAGTTACCACCATTGTACTGCCACGGGGCGAAACTTTATCCTGCAGATTTCTCTGCTGTACCTGGTCCTCTTCCCCCACAAGGTCAGAAACCAGAGTAACCGCATCCACAACCGTAGGCACACCCAAAGCGATTACTGGCACACCCAGCACCTCTTTACAAATTTTAGTCCTGTGATTGCCAACTCCTGCTCCCGGTGCAATACCTGTATCAGATATCTGCAGGGTGCAACCAAGTCTTTCAAGTCGGCGTGATGCAAGAGCATCGATGACTATAACTGCGGTGGGTTTTATTCTTTTTACTACAGACAGAATCAGTTCACCTGTTTCAATTCCTGTCTGACCTGTTACCCCTGTGCTGAGTACCGCCACCTGTCTTAGTCTGTCAAGCCCTGTGCTACGGGCAATTTCTCCTGTAATATGCCTTGTTGCAAGTACCCCTGTAACACATCGGGGACCTAAAGCATCGGGAGTAATGTGAGGGTTGCCAAGTCCCACCACCAGCACCATACCATTCACAGGCAGAAGTCTGCGGATTTCCCTTGAAATAGTGAGGATACGCACATCCGTATCTCTGATGTTATCAGTAAGAGGCGGCAGATTAACTGTCACATACCGACCTGCATCCTTGCCCATAAGCTGAGCCGCTCTGTCGGTTCTCACAGACAGTCTTTCAATTACCATACCCTGTACTTCTTCCGATTTATACTCCACATCCTTTATGTCTTCTCTGGCAATTTCCCTTGCTTCAACAGCAAGGTCTGTTCTCAGCTCCATTATACCACCCTTTCTATATGGTAGTATTGTCCCAAGGGGGCAGATTATTCTTTACATTACGCTTTATACTATGATATAATTATTTTATATAATCAATATTAAAAGGGGTTTTAATATGAAGAACCATTCAAAGTTAATTGCGCTTTTACTGGCAGTAACTTTGTGCCTGTGTGCAATATTCTGCACCTCTGCGGCACATAAGGAACTGGCAGAAGTTTCAGCCAGAACAGGTCTCGAGGCTGTAGGCTCATTCTCTGCAAATGCAGATGTGTCTTTTGCAAGAGAAAGCCTCCCCTCTTACTATAACAGCAAGGAAGAA
>SVPX01000008.1 GCA_015065665.1 Oscillospiraceae bacterium
GTTTCACTTATTGACTTTGGTACAGCACGAGAGTTTAAATCTTCCAGTGTTGAAGATACAACTTGTCTTGGTACTCAGGGCTATGCAGCTCCTGAGCAGTACGGTGGTCATGGTCAGACCGACGCAAGAACAGATATTTATTGTCTTGGTGCTACAATGTACCATCTTGTAACAGGTCATAATCCCAGTACTCCACCCTATGAAATGTATCCCATAAGACAGTGGAACCCTGTTTTGTCTTCGGGTCTTGAGGAAATTATTATTAAATGTACTCAGAGAAACCCCAACGACAGATATCAGTCCTGTGCAGAGCTTTTATATGCTCTTGACCATTATCAGGACCTTGATATCGAAAACAAAAAGGTTCAGAACCTTAAGTGGAAAACATTCATGGTTTCGCTGATTCTTGCTCTTGTAATGGCAGTTGGTGCAGTAGGCTTTAAGATTGCTGCCAATGCAGAAACTGCCTCAACCTATGACTCACTTATCAAACAGGCTGAAAACAGTGCCGGAGTAGGTGATTATGAAGCAGGCCTCAAGTATTATGAAGAAGCCATTGAACTTGAGCCTGATAATATGGTTGCATATAACGGTATGCTTAATATGTATATGAGCGATGAGGTAATCGAAACAGAAGAATATAAGGAAATCAACGCTGTGGTTGGTAAAAATGAAAATCTTTTAACTACAAATGTAGATGAATTTGCTGATTTTGCAAAGGAAGTTGCAGATAGCTTGTTCTTCTGTAGTGATTATGACCCAAATGCAGGTATCGCATACTCTGCAAACTGGTATAAAAAGGTTTACGAAAACGCCACAAATGAAGCAGATAAGAAAAATGCAGAGTATATGATGAACTTTGCAAAGAACTACAATAATATCGGAACATTGGATAAAAAAGGCAACGAAGTTATTGACGTTGAAACTTACTTTGAGACATTATCAAATCTTGTAAATGAAGATTTTGGCGATGGTACCAATATTGTTGTTCCTCTTAAGTGTTATGAGTTTGTAGCGAGTCAGCTTTATATTCGTAACGATTGGTTGTATAAGAACAGTATTTCAGAGCTTGAATATAATGCCTTGCTTGATGAGATTGAGGCAAAGGTTCTTGCAATAGAAAGTTCCGATACATACCTCAAGAATAAAGACAGCAACAGAAACCTCGCTGAATATGTTGCAAACGCAAAAGCTCAAGTGGTCAAAGCACGTGAAATCGGATACGGTCAGCCTTCGGCTTCATCAAATGAAGGGGTAGGTGGCTGATATGGGAATAATTAATGTACTTAACACCTGCTTCACCCTTTGTCTTGCCTTTGCAATTCTGTTTTTTGTAATTGCGGTTGTGCTGTTCTTCATATTCGATATACGTACAATCTTCAGCATCCGTTCCGGTCGAGCACAGGCAAAAACTGTTAAAGAAATGCAGGAAGCCAACTCCAACACCGGACGACTCAGGGTTGGTAAACAAACCCAGACTGCCAAGCTTTCGCCCGAACAGTCTAAACAAAGACAGGTAACCAGCAAGCTTTCAAAGGCAAAGGCACCTGTGCCACCGCCGGTTGCTGCACCTGCACAAAATGAGCCTGCACCTGTTGTTAACGAAACACAGTTGCTTTCTCAGGAGTCTGCTGAAACTGAGGTTTTAAGCAGCGAAACTTCTGTACTGAGCGAGGGCTCATATACTCCCAGTCAGGCTACAACTCAACCTGTTGTGCCTGATGAAGAGCCTGCAAATATATATTTTGAAATAGTTAAAAAGGTTATATGTCGAGGAACTGACGAAGTAATCAGATAACTATAAATTGGACCTACAGCGGCCTTTTTGCCGCTGTAGGAACATTTGCTTATTTGGAGTGTTAATTTTGAAAAAAGATATTACCCTGATGAAACTGGTTTTCATCGCTCTTTTTGTATCATCTTTTTCGGTGATTCTTTCAATTTTTGTTGATTATAAGGGTACTGCTGTTCAGGCGATTTTAGGCTATGTCGGCGCAGTTCTTTTCTGGATTGGTCTTGTTATCGGCTATGTGATATTGGGAATGATTTCCAAGCATCGTAAGGATTTTGAGAGAATTAACAAGCCGACCCACAGATTTAAAAAATCAAACAAACCCGGAATCATCCGCTTTTTGTCAAACAAATATGCAATGATTGCTGATGTGGCAATGGTTGTATTTCTGATTGTTACTTTGGTATTTATATTCATTCCATCCTTAAACCAGAATGTTGCGGTTATTTTTGCAGCCTGTCTGATTTTCTCTGTACATATGCACAGTATACTTAATGGAGTGAATTTTACATATATAAAATCTCTAAGAAATAAAGGAGAGTAATTTATATGAGTATGCATAAGTTTTTATCAAAAGGATTATCTCTTGGTCTGGCATTACTCTTGTTAATTAGTGTGTTCCCTGTTAGCGCAGTTGACCTCGCATCTGAACCTGCAAGCAGCTCAACAGCAGTAACAGAGTCTTCCACTGGTCAGACTTCAGAGGCAGTAACATCTTCTGTTGCTAATCCCGGTTCCGGAACAACTGAGCCTGTTGTACCTGAAACAAGTACAACAAGTGCTACTATGTCAACAGATGCATCAGAGTCAACATCTGCTTCAGACTCTACAGCAGCATCTGAGCCTGCAGTTCCCGGTACAGAGGCATCAAGTGAAGCTACTGAGCCAACAGAGGAGATAGCTCCCGGTGCTGACGATGTAGCTCCTGTGCTTAATGTTACTGTACCTGATAAATGGGTAAAGGATAGCATTGCCATCACTGTTGAGGTTACTGATGATTCCGCTGTTGATGAGGATTCCTTCAGATTCGGTGAGGGTGATGTAAGCTACGAAGCTGCATCCGAGTTTGCAGTTGTAGAGGATAAAGGCAATAACAAATTTGAGCTTACAATTAATACACCTAAGAACACTACATATAAGGTTTTTGTTAAGGATTCTTTCGGTAATGTAGGCAGCAAAGATTTTACAATCACTAAAGTTGACAGAACTGCACCTGTGGCTGGGGATCTTGAGATTAGGATTACTTCCACAGACAACTCTGTTACAGATAAAATCCTTGGTATGCTTACTTTTGGTATTTATTCCAAGACCATGGTTACCTTTGAGTTCTCTGTAAACAATAACGGCGGAGCTCCCATAAAAGAACTTAAGCTGGATTATGTAAAAGACGGTAATATAACTGATTATAAAAAGGGCTTTGAAGAAAAAGAAAGCGGCACTTATGTTGCTTCTGTAGATTTTAATACAAAGGACAAAAGCTATAAAGATATCAAGATTACATTAACCGATGAGGCTAACAATTCCAACAGCGAGGCTTTCCTCCTTAATACAGCGGATGTTAAAATTCACCTTGGCGACAATGAATTAGCAAACGATAAGCCTTTCGCAGAACTTATCTTCTCTAATGTTGTACCTACTGTTGTAATTGACAATGAGAATGGTGCAACTTACAATGGCAATCCTGTTTATTCCGCAACTGTTAAGAATGACGTTTCAGGTATTGATGAGAGCACTCTGGTTGTTAAATTAAACGACGAGGTCATTACAGATAAGTGCAGTATCAAGTATGAAGATGATGCAAGCATAAAGGGTAAGCATACAAAGGCTACAATTACATATACCTCAAATGACCTTGCTTCAGGCAAATATAATTTTGAAGTATCTGCAAAATCTCTTTGCGGTGTTGAGGGTAAAGCATCTGTAAGTACAGGTCTTGATAACGAGGCACCCGAAATCAAAGTAAACTTTGACAAAGAGTGGTCCAAAGAGGCTAAAAAGGTTTATTTAACAGTTACAGATATGCCTGATGGAAGCAGTATCAGTGGTGAAAATATTACTGTTACTGATGCTGACGGTGAAAAAGTTGACGTGGTGAATAACTCATTTGATGCAACACGTCAGGATTACACTATTACAGCAAAAGATAAGTTTGGCAAAGAAGCCACTTATACAATCAAAGCAGAGGAAATTAAGTTTGACGCAGAGGCACCTTCTCTCGGTGGTTACACTTACACTCCCGATACTGATGTCTGGACAAAAGATCCTGTTAAAGTAAGCTTTACTGCTACTGATGCACTTTCCGGCATTGATGCAGAAAAGATTATGGTTACAGACATCCAGGGTAACGAAGTTGCTGTAAAGGCAGAAGGTTCAGGCTTCAGCTTTGATGCAGAAACATACGGTGTGTATAACGTTACTGTATTTGATATAGCAGGCAATGACCTTACTATTCCTACAAAGGAAATTTTAGTTGACAGTGCTGAAGCTACTGTATCAAAGATTGAGTTTAAAAACGCAAACAAGGTTGAGAACTTTGGTGCTTATGCTAAGGATGAAAAGGGCGAAGGCACATTGGTAACTGTAACTGTTAAGGGTAACGATGCCCCTGTTACAAGCATTACCTTAAATGACTTTGCAACTGCAGACGAGATGCAGTGTGTTGATGAATCCAACAAGATATACACCCAGAGCTTTGTTATCGGTGCATCCGATACAGTAAATGTTTTGGCAATTACTGCTACAACTGCTGCAGGTGTAGTTACAAACAAAGAAAACCTTAAGGACGTTGAGATTGTTGGTGCAAACATAACACTTGACGAGCACAGCGACCTTTATGAGTATGTTGTAAACAACTCTAGCGTTGATATTGAAATTGGTCTTCAGGGATTTAGTGGCACAAATGGCTTATATAACGGCGAAGGCCAGTTTAACATCACATTGTCAAATAAGCTTGCAGGTATTGACCGTGATACTGTAAAGGTTATCTATAATGACACAGAAGTAGCTTTAACAGACAAAATTGTTACTGTTACACCTACATCAAATGAAAACGGAAAATGCACAGATATTTCAATCGTGCTTAAACCCGAAGCTTATGAATCAGGCACACATACTGTTAAGGTTGTTGCCGATACACTTTGCGGAGTTAGTACTGAAGAGACTCTCTCTATTGATATTGATAACTCCAATCCTGCAATTTCCATTATCAGCTATTCCAATCTTGACCAGAACTTCAAACAGATTTGGTCAAAAGAGAAGGTTACTGTAAACTTCAAGGTAGTGGATGAACCCGCAGGACATGCAGGCGGTATTGCTACAATTAAAGTAATAGGTAACGAAAACAATAAGGTTTATCTTGACACTAAGGTAAACGAAACAGGTCAGTATTCCTTTGACGCAGACCTTTGTCAGGAATATACTATCTATGCTAAAGATAGTTTTGGTTTATACAGTGATTTAAAAACAGAAATAGTTAAATTTGATGATGAATCCCCAAATATCTCCAATATAAACTACAAACTTGCTGACGGCAGTGTTTGGGACCAGAAGAGCTGGGTAAGCGGCAAAATCAGCATTTCCTTCAATGCAGACGACAAAACAGCCAGCACAGATGATGAAGTGCTTTCTGGTATCAAGAGCATTAAGGTTGTTGGTAACGGCAACGGTCGTGAATACATTAATATAAATAATGAAACCAGACTTGAAAATGCTGTAACAGCTGTTGAGTTTGACGCAGATTTGTATCAGAGCTATACAATTACAGTTGAAGACTTTGTTGGTAATACTGAAACCAAGGTGGTTACAGCCACAACATGGATCGATAGCGTTAAGCCTGAAATTACCGGTGTAAAATTCGAAATGGTTGAAAACGAAGGCTTTTATGATAAGCTTCTCCACTTCGTTACATTTGGTATTTATACAAACAGAGAGCTCCGTATGGTTGTAAACACCTATGATGCCAAGGCTTCTTCAGGCATTTGCAACATCGATGCAACATATGACGATGCTCCTATGGAAGCAGTTAAAGACAGCTTCGTTGTAACAGGCAGCACACCTGATGAGTGTGTAGCAACAAAGGTATTCAAGTTACCTATGACAGAGGACTACAATGTATACAAGGCAAAAGACATTAAGTTTACTGTAGCTGATGTTGCAGGCAATGAGTATACACCTACACTCTCTGAAATCAAGGATGTTATTTCAAACTCCGAGAAGGCAGATACTCTTAAGCTTTCTGATGAGTTTGAGATTGTTATTACTGAAAAAGAGCCCTTACATAATGAAATTAGTATTGAGGCTGATCAAGTAACAACAAATAAAGAAGGCAACACAATTTATTCCGATAAGTTAACAGACGAGGGTGAGAAACCCAGCGATGTAAGACTTCAGGTTACTATTGAAGACGCAATCTCAGGTATTGATGTTGATTCCTTAAAGGTTCATTACATCAATAACGACGGTACTGTTTCCACTATGGACGAAATTCCTGAGGGTTACAGAATTGTTGCAGTATATGACGAAGAGATTACCGAAAAGGTTGTTAAGCTTGTTGTTTTCTATGATTCTCAGGACGAACTCAGCTCCGGTACTTATGGTTTCGGTTATGAGATTAAGAACAACAGCGGCAACGCAACAGCTGACGAGGTAACATTCAGCGTTGATAATGCAGCACCTAAGATTACAGATATCGTTTATTCCAATAACGATAACCAAACCTGGACAAACGGCAAGGTTAACGTAGAGTTTAAGGTTAGCGATGTTCCTGCTGAAAACTTCGGCGGTGTTAAGAGTGTTAAGGTTGTTGGTGTTGAAAACGGTAAGGAATATATCAATCTTGAAAACGAAAACGGCAAAGCTTTCGGCACAGATACACTTAACTTTGACGCAGACCTTGCTCAGCAGTATGAAATTACTGCAACAGACGTATTCGGCAGAGAGGTTGAAGCAACTACTGCCAGAGTAAAGGTTGATACAGAGAATTCTCATATCACAAATATAACTTACAGCAATGACGAGAACGATACATGGGTAAAAGATCCTGTTAAGGTAAAATTCAAGGTTGACGAAAAATCTGACAATAAGAAGATTTTAGGCGACTACTTATCAGGTATCAAGAGCGTTAAGGTTACAGGCGACACAAACGGTAAGGAGTATAAGAATGCTACTTACGATGAGGTTGAAGAGCTTCCTGAATTCACTTACGATTTTACAGCCGACCTGTATCAGACATACACAATTGAAGTAACTGACAATGCAGGTATTGTTACTACAATGCAGACTGCTGCAATTAAGATAGATACTGAGGATCCCACAGTAGCTTCTATCGAATTCGAGAAGAAGGACGCTTCTGCAGTTGAAAAGATTCTCAACTTCCTTACATTCGGTATATACAGCAATGATGAAATTCATATGTATGTAACAGCTTCCGATGCAGCTGCATCTTCAGGTATTGACGATATCGTTGTTATGAACGGCAATAAGGAGCTTAAGGAAGTTAAGGGTTCAACTGAGGACAAAAACAACAGTCCCAAGAAGTCTAGCCTTACCAAGGCATTTGTGGTTCCTTCTATTGATGCAATTTACCACGCTGACAATATTTCCATCACTGTAACTGACATCTCAGGTCGTGAGAACGCAAAGGAAAAGACTCTTACAGAACTTGAAGAATATTTTGTGAATGAAGATCTTATTAACTTCGAGGATAATTTTGAGATTGTATCCAGTGATCACAAGGCAAGCATAAGTTTTGATATTGATGACGATGTAGTGCTTCATGAGGGTACTTCAGCATATAAGGCTGAGAACGGTACAACTTGGTTCTCAGGCTCTGTTGATTTTAACTTCAATGTAACAGAAACTATTGCAAAAATCAGTCAGATCAAGGTTGAGCTTAATGGTAATGATATTACTAAATACTGTGAGTTTGATCAGAATGTAGCAAATAACGCCAATGGTATTTTCACAAACTTCACTACACATAATGGTGAGAAAGTTGAAGAAGCAAACTTTGTTATTGATACAAGTGTAGATAATATTAAGGCAAGAGTTAACATGGGTTCAAAAGATTCTTCAAATACCATTAAAGTTACAGTAATTGGTAACAACGGTACTGTAGCAGAAAAGACATTTGATAAAATCTTCTTCGTTGACGATGCTAAGCCTATCATTACCGGCTTTGAGTTTGAGAACATTTCCGATAATACTTTAAACGGTGAGATTGAGGCTGACACAGACGATAACAAGCCCGCTGATGTAATTAAGACTGACTACGGCTACTTCTTCCAGAATGATGCCAAGGTTACAGTTTCAGCTTCTGACTTTATTGACGAAGCAGGCAATAAGGTTGACGGTAGCGGTATTAAGTCAATCAAATTCTACGGTATCAGCGTGAAAGACAACTTCTCAAAGGCCGTTGAACTTATGTCCGGTGATTTCAGTGTTGAGGACGGCGTTGCCAAGGCCACATTTGAGGTTGAGGCAGGCTTCAAGGGCACATTCTACGCATATGCATTTGATAATGTTAACAATATGAGTAACTTTGCATATGCTGACAATACTATCGTAGAAGACCAGGATATTCATAATGCAGAGAGCTATGCATCTGCAACTGTTCTTGACACAAACTATGTGAAGGACGACAACAACGGCAACAGACTCTTTAACGGCAATGTAACACTCGACCTGTTCATTAAGGACGAATACTCAGGTCTTAAGGAAGTTACATACACAATCGAAGGCCCCGGTTTTGAGAAAGAAACTGTAACAGTAAACGCTGCTGATGCAGCTGCTGAAGGCTGGCAGATTGAAAAGGATATGAACGGTAATTACGAAACAAATCTCATTACAACAATGAGAAAGACTATCGTTCTTGACGGCAGTCAGTATAACTGCAATGGTATTATCGTTAAGATTACTGGTGTTGATAATGCAGGCTTTGATATTATCTGCAACAGCTCAGAGAAAATCAGTATTGATACAACTGCTCCCCAGATCAGCGTAACTTACAATGATGTTAAGGGGAATACTGCAGGCGGTAATATTTATTACAAGGATACACGAGTTGCTACAATTAAGGTAACAGAGCGTAACTTTAACCCCGCAGATTTCGATTGGACCAAGCTTATCAATACAGACGGTGCAACACCTGTATTTGTTTCAGGTATTGACTGGACAACAACCTACGCTGATTATACAGACAGCTCTGTTCATACCGCAACAGTTACATTTGCAAACGACGGTGACTATGAGGTTACTCTTAACTTTGTAGATATGGCAGGCAACAGAGCAGCTCAGTATGGTACTGAGAAGTTCACAATCGATACAATTGACCCTGTAATCACTGTATCCTATGATAACAACGATGCATCAAACACAAGATACTATGATGCAGGCCGAATTGCTACAGTAACTATCAAAGAACATAACTTCTCACTTGATGGTCTTAACTATGCAGCAGTAGTTACAATGCCTGATAACTCCACACCTATGGCTGCTCCTCAGATCGTAGACTGGTCACATTCAGGCGATACGCACACAGCATATATCCGCTTTGCTGATGACGGTAAGTATGAGTTCACAGTTGATTACACTGATATGTCACTTAGAGTTGCTCAGCAGTATAAGCAGGAAACATTCTATGTTGATACAGATACAAACGAACCTGTATTCAACAATGTAAAAGACAAAACAGCTTACGATGGCGACATCGCTCCTCAGATTGTATTTGATGACTACAACTTCAGCAGTGCAGAATACACACTCACAAGAGTTTCTTATGACTTTATTAAGGGTGCAAATGCAAACGAAATTGTTAAAAACCTCGTTCCTCTTCAAATTCCTTCAGGCACAGGTACAGTAGTTACATTTGATTCCTTCCCTGTTGAAGAAGAAAATGATGGTATCTATATTCTTACTGCAACAATTGTTGACCTTGCAGGTAACACAAAGACAACTGAGATTATGTTCTCAGTAAACCGCTTTGGTTCTACATTTATGTTGGGTGACGAAGCAACTCAGAACATTGCAGAAGTAGCTTACACAAACAATGCTCCTGCACTGGTTGTATTTGAAATCAATGTTAACCCTGTAACTGAACAGAACGTTTCATTGTCCTACAATACAACAACAAGAGATCTTGTAAAGGGTACTGAGTTTGACATCAAGGCCGAAGGCGGCGAAACCTCTTGGTACAAGTACATTTACGATATCGCAGCTTCCAACTTCGTTGAAGAAGGTAACTATACAATTACAGTTTCCTCTGTTGACAAGTTCGAGAAGAAGGTAAGTAACCGTACAGCAAACACCGATGGTGATATCGTGAGAAACTGTCCCTTGTCCTTCGTAGTAGATAAGACGAAGCCCGTAGTTTCTATTGAGGGTGTTGAGTCCGGCAAGGCTTATAAGGAAGCAACAAAGACTCTCAGCATTATGTGTCTTGATACTAACATAGATAAGGAAAGTCTGGAGATTACTCTTGACGATAAGAAGCTTGAAGCAGATAAGGATTACACCGTTGACGATACTCTCGTTGGTGAGCTTTCTGTTGAATTGATTCTTGATGTAGGCACAGAAGAGGTTTCTCATACTGTTAATGTCAGTGTAAAAGACCTTGCAGGTAATGAGGGCGAAGACAAGGTGGAAGAATTTACTCTTTCTGCTACACTGCTCACATTGTATCTTGACAGCCCCATGGCTATCATCAGCACAATCGCAGTTCTCTTGGCAGTAGTTGCAGTTATTATCATAATTTCAATTAAGAAGAGAAAAGCAAAAGAATAATCTGTTCTAAAGGGTGCTGCTACTTATAGTAGCAGCACCCTTTCGGATAATTTCTATATTCAGGAGAGATATACATGTTATACAGCGGACTGATAGTCAATAATACATATCAGATTATTGAGGAGATTGGCAGCGGTGGTATGGGTGTGGTATATCTTGCGTATCACTTACGCCTTAAAAAGAATATAGTAATGAAAAAAATAAAGAACAGCAATGCTGATATGGCCCTGCTCAGAAATGAGGTTGATGTTCTTAAAGAGCTGCATCATCCTTATCTGCCTCAGGTGTATGATTTTATTCAGTACGAAAATGACCTTTACACAATTATTGACTACATCGACGGCTACGACCTTAAATTTTACATTGACAACCAATATACTTTCAGCGAAAGCCAATTAATCAAATGGCTCTTACAGTTATGCGAAGTGCTGGAACATCTGCATTCAAATGTTCCTCAGGTGCTTCATACTGATATAAAGCCTGCAAATATTATTATTAAGGGCAACGGGGACGTTTGCTTAATTGACTTTGGTATTTCTATGTCCGGAAATGACCAGATTAAGGGAATCAGTGCGGACTATTCGTCACCTGAGCAGTATAACAATGTTCAGTCTATATTATGCGGCCACCGTGAGTGTTGCGTTGTGCTGGATGAGCGTATAGATATTTACAGCTTGGGTGCTACTTTTTATCATATGATTACAGGCATCAAGCCCAGCTTGCTTAATCAGCTTCCTGCGGCTGCTCAGTATAATCTGGGATATTCAGAGCCTTTTGCTCGGATTATTGATCGTTGTATGTGCATTAATCGTGATGACCGCTTCAGAAGAGCATCGCAGATAATCAAAGCCGTGGAGAACATATATAAGATGGACTTAAGGTATAAACGCTATGTGGGGCTTCAGGTGGTTTCTTCCGTTCTGGCAGGTATTATGATTGTATCAGGTGCCATTATAGCGATTAAAGGCTACCGAAACCAACTGGTTTCTGATTATGAAGCACAGTACAGCCAGCTTATTTCCCTCAGCAACTCAGGCAATACCGATGCTGCTATTTCGGCAGGTTATTCGCTTCTGAACGATTCCAGATTCAGTTCTCTTATGGATGACGATACACAGGCATTGGTTCTGCACAAAATGGGCGATTGCTACTACGATTCTTCAGATTTTCACAATGCGGCGTACTACTATAAGCAGGCAATTGCAAAAGCTGATAACCCTGAAGACGAACAGCTTTATTACAGGGATTACATTTTTTCGTTGGTTAATAACGGCAAACAGGCAGAGGCCGAGGCTGCTCTGGCAGAGGTACTGGCAGTTTATCCCGATTCAGGTATCGGCGGATTGGTTGATATGCAGATAAGCTATAAAAACGGAGCATATCAGCATGCAGTGCAAGCAGCCGCAAGCCTTATTGCTGAGTTTAACAATGATGCCGAAAACCTTAACAAAATCTACATTGTTCTGGGCGACAGCTATAATGAGCTTGGTATGCACAAGCAATCAATGGAGGCTTTCTCTAACGCAAGAAGCACAAAGGAAACAGCGGGTGTATTGAGAATGTTGGGTAACTCAACCCTTAAATATGCCAACAAACAAAGAGATGCACGGCTTTATGTGCAGGCGTTGGAATGCTATGAGACCCTTTACAACAACTATAGTGCAAATTCTGACGATATATTCAACCTTGCCCAGTGTTATTTGCTCTGTGGCGGAACAGAAAATTACAAGAAAAGTGTAGTTCTGCTCGAGGATTATATTAAAACCTATGGAGCAGATTGCAGATTGTATATTATGCTTGCCATTGCATCTGATGCAACAGGCGGTCTGAAAACTCAGGAGTACTGCATCAATGCAAAAAGTATGTATCAGCAGCTTTCTTCCGAGGAAAAAATGCTGATTGATAACGAAAGTCTTAATCAAATTAAATCACTTTATAAATCATATTGCGGAGGTGTCTGGTAATGCTTGCGTTTGGTATTATTCTTCTGGCAGCAGGAATGGTTGTGTTGGCGGTTACTCAGATTTGTCTGCAGATCTGGCTGAAAAAATATAAACAAAGTTGGGAGGACTACTATGAGGTGCGATAATTGCAGATGTGTTGTACCCGATAACTACGAGTATTGTATGTATTGCGGTCATTTGTTGCCCAATGGTGCATCAAAAACAATACCTGTAAGCGAGTACAGTGGTAATACCAGATATTATCGTGATTCTTACAGAGGTGAAGACCCTACCTACACTTTCAGGAATTATGATACAGGAAGCAGTTATTATGACTATAACAATGTCAGAACCAATCAGGTAACATACAATGATTACGGTTACAGAAATGACGGCGGTTATTATCATTATGTAACCTATCCCGAGTATCAAAACAGAAATCAGCGTAGAAATAATAACAGATATACTAAAAAACAACATGGATATGTACCCTACAGAAATGAGGATGCATACCAAAGCAACAGAGAAACAAGGTCAAACAAATGGCTGTTGTGGTTGGTTGCATTGGATATTTTGTTTATGCTGGTAGTTCTTATGCTGTTACTTCTGGTTAGTATAATTTAAAGAATTATTTGAGGGGGAAGAAAATAATGAACAAAAAGTTAGTTATTATTCTGGTGCCTGTTATGGCTGTAATTATAGCCTTGATAGGAGTTTTAGGTTTCCTTTTGGTTTCTGACGGTGGAAGTGTTTACACCGAGCAGATTAAAATTGCTGATAAATACCTTGAGGCAGGCGACTATGAATCTGCGATTCTTTATTATCGCAATGCTATTGCTCAAGATAACACTCAGGAAGAGCCCTATATCAGATTGGCTCAGATTTATTTATACCAAGGCAGGATGACAGACCTGGTTGCTGTTTTACAGAATGGTTATACCAATACCGGTTCTGATGACATTTATAATATGCTTATGGTTTATCAAGAGTATGACGAAAATGCCACTAACAAAGATGATGCCAAGGTTGAACAAATAGATAATCTTATTGTTATCAACACAAGCCTTGTGGATGTTTTCTCAGCATATACCTACGAAACATACACAGATAAGTTTACATTCAAGTCAGAAACAAAATCTCCCGGAGTATATACTGTTTGCTATTCACAGTATGATATTGATTTTGAGTACAGAAATACTGCCGAGAATCCCAATGTTGTAAACGAGGATACAGGTTTACCTTATCCTTACGCAAGACCTACATCTATTAAAGTCAACGATATTTCTGCTCTTATTCCCAGTGTTGAGCAGGGTGTTACTGCTGAGGATATCCGTTCTTACGGTATTACTTCTGTAAGAGTGAACCCTTCAAACGCTACTGTAGGTTCTGATTATATTACCTTTGTGCACAATAACTGTGAGTTCTTAATTGCCTGCGACAGCGATGGTAAGATTATCGCTACAGAGTGCTACAATATTATTGTTCCTCCCAAGAACGATGTAAGCATTGATAAGGTTAACCTCAGCGGTAAGGTTATTGATGTAACCACAGGCAACAAGGTTCCCAACACAACTCTCGTATTCAGAGAGGGCGAAAATGTTAGAAACGGAAACTCTGTTGCCGACTGCACAGCTTCAAATGGTGACTATACTGTAGAAATTGCTCCCGGTGATTACACAGTAGAGGTATCAAGTGATAACTTCAACAAGGAGTATTTCAACATTACAGTTCCCCAAACAGCTGATTTTGTACAGGACTTCAGCATTTCTCCTGTTCTTTCAGGTAATCAGATAAGAATTGTTCTTGAGTGGGGTAGCACTCCTGTTGACCTTGATTCACATCTTGTGGGCACCGCTTCTGATGGTTCAAGTGTTAATGTTAATTTTATGCACAAGATAGAAACATCAGGTTCAAAGGAAATTGCAAACCTTGATGTTGATGATATGTCAGGCTTTGGCCCTGAAACAATTACCATTAACGATATTAATGGTAACTATACATACAGAGTTAACAAGTTTTCATCTGATGGCACACTGGCAGCTTCTGGTGCTACCGTAAAGATTTATACAAGCGATTCTCAGCCTATTGTTGTTACTATTCCTACTGACATTGAAGGCAGATGGTGGGATGTATGCACAATTGAGAACGGCAATATTTCCAATATCAACGGATCATATTAAGCATTATGTTGGTAACGGTTATTTTGATTGGAGTTGCTTTGTTAATTGTTCTGATTGTTGTTTTTATAGTTCTTCATAAGAAAAAAGTAGAGAGAACTAAATACCATACTGCAGCAGGAAATACACTACGTGAGGAGTATCTTAATTATTCTCTCCAGAACCAATCAGGTAGCTGCGGTTTGTCAGAAAAAAGTGGCTACAAAGTGATGATATACATTAAAACAAGGTTGCGTAATAAGAAAATCCAATATGTTTTTAATCCTGAAAAAAGCATACTTATTGGTCGTGATAAATACGAAAGTAATATTTATGTAAGCGATAACACTGTGTCTAAAAAGCATTGCAGGATTTGTCTTTGCGACGGTCAGGTATGCCTTGAAGACCTTAATGCAGCCAATGGTACTATTTTAAAAAGAGGATTAAGAAAAAAATACAACATATACGGAGGCAACAGGATTAGGCTCAGAACCAACGATAAAATAATAATCGGTTCAAGCGTTTTTAAAGTAATTTTATTCAGTTACGATATGTCAACATTATAGCAGGGGTGCAATTGCGATGGTATTAATGGTGTTAAGAACAAATTCATTCAAGGAGTTTGTTTTGCCCAATATAGATAATACCGATTATAGGATTTATATTGATAAAGAGCTTTTCGGCTTGAACAAAAGCTTTAATCTTAGTTTCGAGGTTATTAACCGTAATTGGTATCTTCTTTCTGATAGCAAGAGCTACGAGATAATTCATCATAAGAAATCTGTAAAGAGCGTAAATCTAACAGGCAGAGATATGGTGACAGTCCGCACACCGGATGGCAATATTATCAAGTGCATTGCTATGGTCAGCAAAGATGAAATAGCACCTTTTCAGAAATACAATATCGCAGGAGCAGGTCGCATTACCATAGGAAAAAGTGCTGAAAACACAGTTTCCTATAATTTTGAGAACCTTGTTTCAAAAAACCACTGCTATATCGATTATGTTAGCAGACGTCATTATATTTATGATACAAGCTCCAACGGAGTGTTTGTAAACTACAAAAGAATATCAAATTTCAAAGAGCTGTTCTTTGGCGATATTATTGAGATATTCGGGCTTAAGCTCGTATATCTCAATAATATAATTGCGGTTTCTTCTGTTACGGGGGAATTTGTTGTTTCTGAGGAGCTGCACAAGTATTGGGAGCAGCCTGTTTCAGGAAATCAGAATCATATTACTCATAGTGATTATTACTTTAATCGTTCTCCCAGAATTTTTCCGGCAATATGCGAAGAACAGGTGGTGATTGAAGCTCCTACTAACCCACAGATTACGAAGAAGAAATCATTGTTGCTTACCATCGGCCCTTCCCTTACCATGGCGATTCCCATGCTTTTAGGTTGTGGATTGATGATTCTCAGTTCAACTATGTCCGGAAATAATACCAGTGCATTTATGTTTACCGGTTTGATTACTGCATTCAGCTCTGCTATTCTTGGTTCGGTGTGGGCTTTTTTGAATATTAAAGACGCCAATAAACGTGAGCAGAACGACGAAGTTCAGCGTTTTAATCTGTACAGCAATTACCTGCTGGAATTAAGCGATTATATAAAAGACAAGTACAGACAAAACAGCGATGCCTTGTATACTTTGTATCCTTCTGCATCACTTTGCTGTACATACTCTGAAAACTCCACAGAACTCTGGAACAGAAACGTATCTCATAGTGACTTTCTATTTCATCGGCTTGGTGTGGGTAATATTGATTTTCAGGTTAATATTCAGGTGCCTACAGAGAAGTTCTCTGTTAATTACGATTCACTTAAAGATAAACCCCGTATGCTTTATGAGAACTTTAAAACCCTTGTCAATGTTCCTGTTGGTGTGGATTTTTCAAAAAGCAATCTTTATGGTATTGTTGGCGGTAAAAAGAAAAAGGGTGCATACTGCGTAGTAGATAACCTTATTGCCCAGATTGCTGCCACCACAAGCTACACAGATGCTAAAATTGTTTTTTGTTGTGATGGTGCGGACACAGAGGCACGCCAGCACTGGGAATACATAAAGTGGTTACCGCATTTGTGGTCGGAATCCAGAAGCATCCGCTATTACGCAACAAATAAGCAGGAAACCTCAGATGTGCTCTTTGAGCTTTCAAATATTATCAGGCAAAGAGCTGAGCTTATAACAAGTGTATATGATAAAAAAAGCTTCAAGCCTCATTATTTCTTTTTTGTTTCTGATATTTCTTTTCTTGATGATGAGCTTATCTGCAAATATATTTATGACAAAAACAATGATTACGGTGTTACCACATTTTTAATTACCGATGATTACAGAGCCTTGCCTAACAGCTGTGAAAATATTATTGAAAACGATAAAAACTTTACAGGCTATTACAATGTTAACCAAGGCTTCAACGAGGCTATGCCCATAAGCTTTGATCAGGTGTCACCGGGCGACCTTCTGGCTTTTGCCAAGAGAATTTCAGGTATCAAAGTAAAAGAAATGGAAGACGACAGTAGTGTTGTGCAGTCGCTTACATTTTTTGAGATGTATGGTGCAGATACCCTTAAGGACTTCTGCATTTCAGACAGATGGCGTAAGAATAGAACTGACAACTCTATGAAAGCACTGGTGGGTAAGAAGGCAGGCTTTGCTGATTGTTACCTGGATATCCACGAAAAGCACCATGGTCCTCACGGACTTATTGCAGGTACTACAGGTTCAGGTAAAAGTGAAACCCTGCAGACCTTTATGCTTTCCCTTGCCATCAACTACAGCCCCGATGATGTTGCTTTCTTTGTTATTGACTTCAAGGGTGGCGGTATGGCAAATCTGTTTTCCAATCTGCCTCATATGGCAGGTCGGATTTCCAACCTTTCAGGAAATCAGATAGGAAGAGCTATGGTTTCCATAAAAAGCGAAAATTTACGCAGACAAAGAATTTTCAGCGAATATGGAGTTAATAACATAAATCTTTATACTCAGCTTTACAAGTGCGGTAAGGCTTCTTTGCCTATACCTCATTTGTTGATTATTATTGACGAATTTGCAGAGCTGAAAAAAGAAGAACCCGACTTTATGCGTGAGCTTATCAGTGTTGCTCAGGTAGGCCGAAGCCTGGGTGTGCACCTTATTCTGGCTACACAGAAGCCCAGCGGCACAGTAGATGATAATATCTGGTCAAATGCCAAGTTCAGGTTGTGCTTGCGTGTGCAGGACAGGCAGGATAGTAACGATATGTTACATAAGCCTGATGCTGCTTATCTTACACAGGCAGGCAGATGCTACCTGCAGGTCGGTAACGACGAAATTTATGAGCTGTTCCAGTCAGGCTATTCAGGTGCAGCTTATGATGAGCAGGCAAGTGTGGCAAAAAATGAAATTGCTACCATGATTACCGCTACAGGTAAAACTGCTCTGGTAGGCAGTCACACCAAGATGAAGCTCAAGGAGCAGGAAAAGAAGAGATGGTATGCATTCTTATATGCTACTGTCAACAAGTTAAGAGATACTGCAAAATACGCTGATATCAGCGATGACAGACTGGCAGAGCTGGTTATTGAAAAAGCCATAAAGGCAGGATATAACATCAGCTCAAGCAACTCTGAGCGTAACGCTGTGAAGAACTTTATTTCTCTTATGCCACAGAGCAATATGGATGCTTTACAGGCAGCGGATTATATCGGTATGAAGGCGCTTCAGACTAATGTAAAGCTTCCTGAAACCAAGGAGAAAACCCAGCTTGAGGCATTGGTGGATTATATCAGGCAGCTTGCCATTGAAGAAAACTATGTTCAGCGTTCTCAGCTCTGGATGCCTTTGCTCAAAAACGTAATTGAGCTTAAAGAAATTGCAGGCGACAATACCCTGCTTAAAGAAGGTTCCTGGCAGCAGTTCGGAAGCTGGTCTCTTAATACTGTTGTGGGTATGTATGATGATCCTCACAATCAGTCACAGCTTCCCTTTGTTGTTGACTTTGAAGAGGGCGGACATCTGGCTGTCTGCGGCTCTGTTTCCAGCGGAAAAAGCACATTCCTGCAGACTCTTGTGTTCTCACTTGCTTCAAAGTACTCTCCAAATTATGTTAACTTCTATCTTCTGGATTTCAGCAGCGGTATGCTTCAGGCATTGGAAAAACTTCCTCATACAGGCGGAGTTATTAAAGATAACGATTCTGATAAGATAGCAAAATTTTTTAACCTTATAGCAGGTATTGTGGAAGAAAGAAAGCGTAAGATTGCCGGCGGCAGCTTTGCTCAGTATGTAAAAGCCAATAAGAATGAGCATATGCCTGCCTTGGTTATTGTTATTGATAATTTTGCAAGCTTTAAAGAAAAAACCGAGAATGTTTATGAGAATATGCTTATTCAGCTTTCCAGAGAAGGTATAGGATATGGTATTTTCCTTGCATTTTCATCGGCAGGCTTCGGTATGTCTGAAATTCAGAACCGTATAGGCGATAATTTTAAGACAGTTGTAAGCCTTGAGATGAGCGATAAGTTCAAGTATATGGACGTTCTCAGAACTACACACATAGACGTTATGCCTGAATCAGGTGTAAAGGGCAGAGGTATTGCTCTGGTTGAAAACAGGCTCCTTGAGTTCCAAACTGCCGTTGCTGTGGGTGCTGAAAACGACTACGAGCGTAACACACTTTTGGAGCAGGCTTCAGTTGCAATGGATAGAATCTGGGATGGAAAGAAACCCAGACCCATTCCCTATATCCCCGAGAATCCTGTTTATCAGGATATCGCTCGGCTTGACGAGTATGTGTCTGCCTGTAAGTCAGAGGTGCTTATTCCCTTTGCTTACCGCAATGATGATGCGACTGTTTACAGCGTAGACCTTATGAGAACCTTCTGTTACTCTGTTACAGGCAAAATCCGTACAGGCAAAACCAATGTTCTTAAGCTTATGATGCTTGCCTGTGCACAGAAAAACGCAAGCAAGATAGTGATTGAGAAAAACCATAAGGAGCTTAAGCTTCTTGCTGAAAACAACGGCTTCAGGTATATTTCCACCGATATGGAAATTCTCAGGTATTTCCAGGAAATCACTCCTGATTTTATTGAGCGTAACAAGCTTAAGAGGGAACTTCAGGAGAAGGGCTTAAGCGATGAGGATATTTTTGCAAAAATGCAGAAGTTTACTCCCATTTATATTTTCGTTTCTGACCTTGTAGAGTTTATTGACGGAATATATCATCCTCAGGACAATATAGGAAATATGAGTGGCTTTTTCGAGAATATTTTTGAAAAAGGATATCTTCATAACATTTATTTCATTACGGCAGTTAATGTTGACGAGTTGGCATCGGTTGCAGGCCTGAAGGCTTATCAGGCTTTTGTCAGCTACAAAACAGGTGTGCATCTCGGCGGAAATACGGCTGCCCAGCGAATATTCAGCTTCCAGAATATTCATTACACACAGTTAACAAAAGCATCCAGAAAAGGAGAAGGCCTTGTGCCTGCCGCCTCTGATGACAGCATGGCAGAAAAGGTTATTATTCCTCTTGCAGGAGGCAATGTAATATGACGGTTATGCTTTTTTATTCGCATAAGAAAAAAGAACTTACTGCGCTGAAAAAGTTAGGCAATGAAGTGGTTTGCAAGCTCAGTGATGAGGACTGGGACCTGATTGACTACGAAGACAGAGAAAAGTTGATGAGCTTTTTAAGCAAAAATCCCACCATAGATATTTCCTGTGTGGATGTAGTTGCGGATTCAGGTGTGGAAGCAGCCGAAAAACTTCGTTCAAACAACAAAAATACATATATAATTCTTCTGGCAGATGCTACAGTGTCGCCTGTTGTATATATCAAGCCTACAATTATGGCAGGTTCCCTTATGCTCAGACCTCTTACAGCCGATGCGGTTAAAAAGGTTTTTACTGAAGCTGTAAAGGATTATATACACAGGTTCAGAGAATCAGATGAGGCGGCAGATAGCTTTATTATTGAAAGCCGTGAGGGCAAGCAGTTTGTACCCTATGACAGAATTATCTTTTTTGAGTCCAGAAATAAAAAGATATACATCAATACTGAAAACGAGGAGTATTGTTTTTATGATACCCTTGATAACATTGAGCAGAATATCGGAGAAAACTTTGTAAGATGTCATCGCAGTTTTATTGTTTCCAAAGCGAGAATCAAAAAAATCCAGCTTTCTCAGAATACGGTTCTGCTTGATACCGGATATCAGCTGCCTTTGTCACGCAGTTACAAGAGTGTAGTTAAGGAGCTTAGATAATGGAAAAAATATACTGTTTTTCACAAGACCAACTTAAGGTGTTGATGGTTGGCTGCGGATATGCAAGGGTAGCAGGGCTTAACATCAGTACAGAAACCCTTGATAATACCACGGTGCTCAATGTGCTTAAGGAGCTTACCAACGCAGAGCTTATTAGTCCTGAAGGTGACAGCTTTGTTGCGGTTGATTCTGTCAAAGAGATTATAGATTGTCTGGGCAGGTCTGAGGGCTATATGGTTCTTCATTCCAACTCGGTAAATCTGCCCGACAAATGTTTGTTTATTTCTGATAAGGTGCTGGTTTGCACAACAAGGGTTACAAGTCTCGGTTATATTTCTCTCGGTTTTGTTGATTTCAGCGATATTTACGAGGGTTTAAGGGACGAAGGGTATTTTTCGGGTTCTGAAAGCTCAATGAATGTTGACGAGCAGGAACTTGCAGAATATGATAAAGAGCTGTTATCTGATGTTGACCCCAATGCACCCCTTGAAGCGAGTTCGTCGGTTATTCTCAGCCTTGAGGAGGTTACAGCTGACGGAGAAACTCTAAGGTTTTTCAGAATAATTGATTATTATTTCTACACCTACATAGCTTATTCTGATGGCTCTGAGGTAGTCAGAGAGGTTTACTCTCCTGATAATGCTAAAATGTATTTTGAAAAGATGATGAATATATGATTATTGTAGAAATTTCTGTTCCTTACATAGATAAAAAATACGAATTCAAGCTTAACGAGGATATTCCTGTTTCTGTGATTATTGAAGAGCTATGCTCGGTAATAAGCGAAAAAGAGCAGTGCCCCGTGACAGGCGGAAAAGATAAGCTTATGCTTTTTAATGTTGACAGAGGTGTTGCACTTTCGGGAGAAAGAACTCTTTACGAAAGCAATATTTCGGTGGGCGACAGCCTTATTTTGATTTGATTTTTGCATTTTCAGGCTGTTCGTCACAGAAAATCGGTCGTTTATCAGTTTTGTATCAAAAAATAAAATTATCCTGTATACTTTAATCATCCGATAAAGACACGGAACAAAAACATAAAAAATGGAGGAAACAAATATGGCAGCATTTAAAGTTACAACAGCAACACTCGTATCAAAGGCAAACGAGCTTACAAATCTTAACGGCAGATTCAAGACTGAAACAGAGCAGTTGGTTACATCTGAATCCAGCCTCAATTCTATGTGGGATGGCGAAGCAAACACAGCTTTCCACAATGCTTTTACAGCAGACAAAGCTAAGATGGATGAGTTCTACAATCTTATCGTTCAGTACGTTGAAAAGCTCAACGCTATTGCAACAAGATACACTCAGACAGAGCAGGCAAACACTGAAATCGCATCTTCAAGAACATACTGATAAAAATAATAATTTGATTAAGGAGAGATAGACATGACAGGCACAATCAGAGTAACACCGGAAAAACTTATTTCTACATCACAGGAATTCAGCACACACGGTTCAACAATCGCTTCAATCACAACCGAGATGCTTAACATAGTTGCTTCTCTATCTTCCGTTTGGGAAGGTGAGGCAGGCACAACTTACATGACAAAGTTTAAGGGCCTTGAAACAGACATTCAGACAATGAACAGAATGATTCAGGAGCATGTAAACGACTTACAGCAGATGGCTAATGTTTACAACACTGCTGAGCAGTCCAACACAGATGATGCAGCATCCTTGATTGCAGGTATCATTTCTTAATAATAAAAGTTCAGACGCTGTCGCAAGGCTTAAGCTTTGCGGCAGTGTTGTCACTGTTTGGAGGTGTTTGATTTGCGTGCAGATTTTGAAAAAACCAGAATTTTAGAGTGCAGATTAAATGAGATTATAGGTGAACTTACATATCAGAAGGAACAGGTAAAAGGAATTATCAGAACAGCTGAGGTTAATGATTTTTCTGAGAATACAGTAGCCTCATTGAAGAAAATATGCGATGATTTTGATGCACAGATTCTCACGGCAATCAAAATGAAAGAGGCATCAAAGAGAATCTCCGAGCTTTACCGTCTGGGAGAAGAGCGTATAAGCTCTTATATTGAAAACGATGTTTTTGACAAGCAGGAGTTCAGATTCTGCACATATCTGCAGGAGAGTACCGATTTTGATTGGAGTATAAAATAATGGAGATTAACGAAAACATTATTGCAGTCAACATTTCTGCTCTTTCTGGCGATCTGGAGATAATGGCCGAGAAAAATGCAACTCTGGAAGCAGAAATAAATAATCTTGAAATTATTATCAAAGAACTTGAAGGTATGTACAGCTCTCAGGGGGCTGACCATATTAATATGAATATGAAAAACATATTGGAGCAGGCTAAGGAGTTTTTGGTGGTTTCCAAAGTAACAACCGCTGATGCTGAGCTTGCACTCAATACTTACATAGAGATAAATCAGAAATCAAAAGATATTATTAACGCAATTAATATCTGATGTAGGTGATATAATGGATAAGTATTTTGAATTTGATACCTCCCAATACATACTTCTTGTTTCTGATGCTGACTTCTGCAAAGCATTGGCAGAGGCAAAGCACTGCTGTGAGAATATAGGGCAGTGTATTACAGAGATAAAGGGGATTGTCGGAGGTACTTCTGATTATTGGACAACTTCCTCAGCAGAGCTTCTGAGAGAAAGATTTGCAGAAGACATCAGCTCTCAGGAGTTTTCGGAAAGCTCAGTCAGCGGAGTCTGCGATACTCTGGATTCGGTTATAAGCTGTTATCAGACTTCAACAGACTCAGAAAACAAGGCAGAAGCTCTTGCTGATAATATTTTTGGTTGATGGTGTATTATGGAGAATGTTAACAAATTTGCTGTTTGCGAGAAAACATCCAGACAGCTCGAAGAAGTGGCAGAAGCTTTAAAAGCAGGAATAGTAAAACCTCTGGACGAAGATGTTGCGCTTATTCATCAGGCATTCAATGATGAAACCGGTTGGGCTTTTGCTGAAAAATACAGTCAGATGGTGGGAGAAACCACCAAACTTTGTGATGAGATTCTGTTTTTACAGAAAACAATAAGCGACACCGCAAAAATAGAAAACGATTAAAAAATTACAGTAGAGGGGGAATAAATATGGACGCAATATTGTGGATAGTAATAGGCATATTTCTTGCTTTTGCAATAGTTGCAACTGTATTTATTGTCAGGTCACAGAAAAACAGAACAAATAACAGCGAAATACATATTTCAGGCGGTGCCGATATAGAGAGAGGTTACCTCAGCAACGACAATAACTATTTCAAAGGCGGCTACGGTGAGCTGGAAGAAACTGTTGTTATAGGTTATGATTACCGCCGTGCAGGTGCAAATTCCAAAACAATCAAGCTGATAAATCTGCGTACATCACAGTCAACGGTTTTGAATATCGTCAATCAGCTGACTTTTGGCAGAAGCAGAGAAGGCGGATGCTTCAGCATAGAGGGCGACACCTCGGTTTCTATGTATCATTGCAGAATGTTTGTGTATAATAATACACTTTATCTTGAGGATCTGAACTCCTCAAACCATACTTTTGTTAACTCCAAAAGGATAACGGAGCCCTATATTTTGTCAGACGGTGATGAAGTGAAAATAGGAAATACCAGTTTTAAAGTGCTATTTTAGGTCATTCGTCGTGAAAAAGTGCTGATTGTCAGTATTTGATAACAAAAAGATGTATTTGCGTATAATTAAGACATCAAGCAAAAGGAGTTGTAATCAATGGCAAATGTAACCTTTAAAGTGGATACAGACAGACTCGGCAGTGACGCTAACAATATGATGGGTGACGTAAGATGCATTATGTCAGATATTGAAGATATAAACAGCCGGGTAAATACTCTCGGTACAATGTGGAAGGGCGAAGCCAACCAAGCGTTGACTGAGAGTTTCAATCAGGCACACGGATGGATGCTGGAGGTGCTTAAATCTTACGAGAAAATTATCAACACACTTATGGAAGATAAAGAAAAGTATGATGTCTGTGACCAGAATGTTACAGATGTTGTGTCAAAAATATAATTGAAAGGAGCAAAATCAATGTCATTAATGTGTCCCAATCCTTTTGATATTTCAAATCTTATTGAACTGATTTTCGGTTCATCTGTAGCTATTGAAGTTGCTCCTGAACAGCTTATTGCAACCGCAGAGCAGATGGAAGCCAAAATAAGCAGTGTACGTGGTAAATTTGACGAAATGACTTCTACAATGAACGGTACAAAGAATTATTGGGAAGGCAAGGTTTCTGATTCAAGAAACACACGTTTCACAAACAACGCAGAGCAGATGCAGGAAATGTTCTCTTTGCTTAACTCTTATGTGGTTAAGCTTAAGGCAATTGCCGAGAATTATATCAACACAGAAGATAAGAACGAAACTACGGCAGAAGCGCTTCCGTTTAACATTATTTCCTGAGGTGAGTGTCAATGAAAACAAGTTATCAGATATATTGTGATTACTCAAAGGCTATTTCAAAGGCAAGAACCCTTGAGTCAATGGCAGAGAAAATCAACTCTGTTGCAATGTCGGAAATAGTAGAAGAAACAGCAAATCTGAATGCAAGCTGGCAGGCAACATCAATGACAATTGTCAGAGGCAAAAGCATTGAGATTGCAGATGACCTTAAGAATCAGTCAAAAAATCTTTTGAATATTGCAACAGCAATCCGCAGAATTGCACGCCGCAACTTTGATGCAGAGATGAGATCATTGGAGCTTGCAAAAAAACGCGAGTACGGAAACTGAGCTAAGTGTTTTATATAAGGAGGGGTATTCATGCCAAATATGAATGTTAATACAGCTGCAATGAGAGCATACTCAGCAAAAATGACAATCAGTGCATTTAAAATTGCAGCCTGTGCTGTTTCGGTAGATGCGATAAAACACACTCTGCCTTTTTCAAGCGATATTACTCAAAGCGTTGACAGAGCACTGGAGCTCAGTAGCGACAACCTTTATGAATCTCGTGCAAGAGTTTCCAGATTGGCAAAAGCTGTAAATGATGCAGCTGATTTATACGAAAAAACAGAAAATCAGAGAATGTTTCTTATTCCTGAGGTTTTAGAAAAGTTCCCGCTTATTAATATGATTTCCACTCTGGTTCTTCCTATAGGTGGATTGAATGACGGGTTGTGGGAGGGTGCTATAGGCGGAAGTGTTCTGGCTGGTGCTGTTTCTGCAGGAGGAGCATTTGCAGGCATTACATATTCAGGCACAGCAGAAGGTTCTTTGATTAACTACGGTGCCAGCGGTGAGACCTTCTTCGGCTATAAGTATAAGGCTGATGATGACGGTGAGGTTAACGCTATCGGGTTCGGTGCAAAAGGTGAGGCTCATTTTAACCTTGCAGAAGGTTTTTTGTCAGGTGATTTAGATGATTTAGCAGGTACACTCAGAGGTGCTATAGGTAATGCAGCTGTTGAGGGTTCTGTGGGTGCAACGCTGTTTTTCCAGGGACATTTATCTCCCGCAATTTACGCTGAGGCAAAGGCGTCGGCATCTGTTCTTGAGGGCGAAGCAGAACTCAGACAAGGCGATGACCTTAACAATACTTTTGTTAAGGCAGAGGGAAAGGTTCTGGGCGCTGAGGCTTATGCCAAAGGCGGCGTTGGGGTGCTTCAGATAGAAAATGAAGATGGAAGTTATTCATCTGAATTTGGTGTTCAGGGCGAGGCAGGTGCAGAGGCATACATTGCTGAGGGCGCAATTTCAGGCGGATATGAAATCTTTGGTATAGAGTTTGAAGTTGGTGTTACAGGTAAGGCTGGCGGTGCGGGTGCCACAGCAGGTGGCAGCATTACAACAGGCGGTATTTCCGGCGAAGTAGGTGCAGGGCTTGGTTTAGGCGCAGAAGTATCTGTCAGCGTGGACTGGAGTGGTTTTGATCCCAGTGCTGTTCTGGATTCTGTAGTTGAAACAGGCGAAGCAGTAGGCGAGTTTGTAAGCGATGCCGGTGAATTTCTCAGCGGTGCAGGCGAAGCAATAAGCGACGCAGGCGAGACAATCAGCAATTTATTTGATTTCAGATAATTTTTGGAGGTTAAGTTATGTATAAAGAATTATTACCCATTGGTTCAGTTGTTTTGCTCAATGGTGGCGAAAAGAGAGTTATGATTTGTGGAAGAATCCAGACAAGAACAGGCGATGAAGCAATCTATGATTATTCAGCTTGCTATTATCCCGAGGGAATCGTTGGTTCTGACAGTATGTTCTTCTTTAATCACGAAAGCATCGAGAAGGTTTTCTTCCTTGGTTTTCAGGACGAGGAGGAGCTTACATTCCACAAGCATGTGCTGGACAGAATAAGCGAAATAGCTTATGAGGATAATAAAATCGTTGTAAAGAACTTTACCGAAGAATAAAACAAAATAAAAGAAATAGTATCGGATATCAAGTCAACGTAATTTTCGAAAGAATTTTTCGTTGGCTTTAAGCCGTTATCGGCACTTATAGATTCTAAATGCAACTGAAAGCTTTTTGATAAAAACTTTCAATGGTGTTTACAAAATGTAAAATTAATCAAGGAGGCTCTTACTATGAAAAAGCGTAGGAGTAGTCAGGTTTTGTCCTGTATTATAGCACTGATTCTGATTCTCAGTATGGTACCTGTTGTGAATGTGTCTGCGGTTACAACCAACATCGCAGAAGTTGCAGGAACGACCACAAGCGGACTTAAGTATGAAATCAGTGGTGGTGAGGTAACTATTACAGATTACACAGGTTCGGCAACCACGTGTACTATTCCATCTCAGATTGAGGGATATCCGGTTACAAGTATAGGGGTCAGTGCGTTTAACTATTGCACAAGTCTTACAAGCGTCACAATCCCCTCGAGTGTTACAAGTATAGGGTACAATGCCTTTGCAAATTGCGCAAGCCTTACAAGCATTACAATTCCCTCGAGTGTTACAAGTATAGGCGAACATGCGTTTTACTATTGCACAAGTCTTACAAGCATCACAATTCCCTCGAGTGTTACAAGTATAGGGAACAATGCATTTTCAGGTTGCGAAAGCCTTACAAGCATCACAATCCCCGAGGGTGTTACAAGTATAGGCGAAGATGTGTTTTCAGATTGCAGAAGTCTTACAAGCATCACAATCCCCTCGAGTGTTACAAGTATAGGCGACTATGCATTTTACGATTGCACAAGCCTTACAAGCATCACAATTCCCTCGAGTGTTACAAGTATAGGCGACTGGGCGTTTGCAAGTTGCGATAGTCTTACAAGCGTCGCAATCTCCGAGGGTGTTACAAGTATAGGCGACTGGGCATTTTACTATTGCACAAGCCTTGCAAGTATCACAATCCCCTCGGGTGTTACAGTTATAGGTGAACGTGCGTTTTCAGATTGCAATAGCCTTACAAGCATCACAATTCCCTCGAGTGTTGCAAGTATAGGCGACAGGGCATTTCAAAGTTGCGATAGCCTTACAAGCATCACAATTCCCTCGAGTGTTACAAGTATAGGCGAATATGCATTTTGCGATTGCACAAGCCTTACAAGCATCACAATCCCCGAGGGCGTTACAAGTATTGGCGAATATGCATTTTCAGAATGCACAAGCCTTAAAAGCATCACAATCCCTTCGAGTGTTACAAGTATCGGCGAATATGCATTTTCAGAATGCACAAGCCTTACAAACATCACAATCCCCAAGGGTGTTACAAGTATAGGTAATGGTGCCTTTTCAGATTGCACAAGCCTTAGAAGCATCACAATCCCCTCGAGTGTTACAAGTATAGGTAAATATGCCTTTTCAAGTTGCACAGACCATACAAGCATCACAGTTGATGAAGATAATTCTGTGTATGATAGCAGAAACGACTGTAACGCAATAATTGAAACAGACACAAATACTATCATTGCAGGTTTTGCAAACACTGTGATTCCCTCGAGTGTTACAAGTATAGGTGAATGGGCATTTTTAGATTGCACAAGCCTTACAAGCATCACAATCCCCTCGAGTGTTACAAGCATAGGCAAATATGCGTTTTTAGATTGCACAAGCCTTACAAGCATCACAATCCCCTCGAGTGTTACAAGTATAGAAAACAGTGCGTTTTACTTATGTAGAATGCTTAATGATGTATACTACAGTGGAACACAAGCACAATGGAATGCAATTGAAATAGGTGATGACAATGAGGACCTTTTAGATGCAGAGATACATTACAATTATGTTGAATCAACCAAGCCTACAGTATCTGTAAGCTCCACAAATCTGGTAGCATCAAGTCAGACAGTAACCCTTAGTATGAGTGACAACGTGGGAGTGGTAAGCTACTACTGGGGAACAAGCTCAAGCCCTTCAAGCAGTTCGTTTACAACTATCAGCAGTACCACAAGCACAAGCATTCAGAAAACAGTATCATCAAGCGGTACATATTATCTGATTGCAAAGGATGCGGCAGGCAATGTGTCGAGTACTGCATCAATTACATATTACCAAACTACCCTTAATGCCAATGGCGGCAGTGTAAGCCCCACAAGCGTGCTTACAAAGAGTGGCAACAGTTTTACTTTACCAACTCTTACCCGATTCGCATATAAATTCAAAGGTTGGAGCACAGCTTCCACAGCTACAAGCGGTTCAACTACAATAACTCCTACTTCCAACACCACATATTACGCTGTATGGCAGGCTCCGACTACGCTTAGTGTGAATTCGACAAACACTGCTTCCATATCTTCGGGTGGAGAAATGAAGTATTATTCATATACTCCCTCCACCAGTGGCAAACATGTAATATATTCTACAGCTGACGTAGACACAAAGGTGTATTTGTATGATAGTGACGGAATTGAGCTGGATAGCGACGATGATGGCGGTGATAGTACAAATTTCCGTCTGGAGTATAATCTCACAGCAGGAGAAAAGTATTACTTTGGTGTGAGATATTACAATTCTTCCAACACAGGTTCAATCCCCTTTACATTCGGAAGAGTATACACTATAACATATAACGCCAACGGTGGTTCAGGTGCTCCGTCAACTCAGTACAAAGACTATGGAACTTCTATTACTCTCAGCACTGAGAAACCCACCAAAAGCAATTACACTTTTGCAGGCTGGGCAACAAGCAGTACTGCAACTTCTGCTTCATATCAGCCCGGAGATACATACAGCGCAGAGTCAAACCGTACTCTCTATGCAGTCTGGACTCCTGCAGATACAACTCAGCCTACAGTATCTGTAAGCTCCACAAATCTGGTAGCATCAAGTCAGACAGTAACCCTTAGTATGAGTGACAACGTGGGAGTGGTAAGCTACTACTGGGGAACAAGCTCAAGCCCTTCAAGCAGTGCCTATACAACAATTACAAGTACCAAGAGCACAAGCATTCAGAAAACAGTATCATCAAACGGTACATATTATCTGATTGCAAAGGATGCGGCAGGCAATGTATCGAGTACTGCATCAATTACATATTACAAAACTACTCTTAATGCCAATGGCGGCAGTGTAAGCCCCACAAGCGTGCTTACAAAGAGTAGTAATAGTTTTACTCCGCCTGCTCCTGCCAGATTTGGGTATAATTTTAAAGGTTGGAGCACATCTTCCACAGCTACAAGCGGTTCAACTACAATAACACCTAATTCAAACACCACATATTACGCTATATGGCAGTCGGCGTATATACTCAGCGATGGTTCTACAAACACTGCCGATGTATCTGTAGGTGGAGAGATGAGGTACTATTCATTTACTCCCTCCACCAGCGGTAAATATGTAATATATTCTACCGGCTCCGGAGATCCGATGGTAACTTTGTATAATAGTTCCGGTAATATGTTGAGCAGCGATGATGAGGATGGAGAGAGCAATAACTTCCGTCTGGAGTATAATCTCACATCGGGAACAAAGTATTATTTTGGCGTGGAATTTTACAGTTCTTCCACCACAGGTTCAATCCCCTTTAAGTTCGGAAGAGTATACAATATAACATATAACGCCAACGGTGGTTCAGGTGCTCCGTCAACTCAGTACAAAGACTATGGAACTTCTATTACTCTCAGCACTGAGAAACCCACCCGAAGCAATTATACTTTTGCAGGCTGGGCAACAAGCAGCACTGCATCTTCTGCTACATATCAGCCGGGAGATATATACAGCAGTAATTCCAACGTTACTCTCTATGCAGTGTGGAAAGCTGTGGCAGATACCACCAAACCTACAGTGTCTATCAGCACTACAAACCTTTCAGCATCAAGTCAGACAGCAACCCTTAGTCTGAGTGATAATGTTGGTGTGGTAAGCTACTACTGGGGAACAAGCTCAAGCCCCTCAAGCAGTTCGTTTACAACTATCAGCAGTACCACAAGCACAAGCGTTCAGAAAACAGTATCATCAAGCGGTACATATTATCTGATTGCAAAGGATGCGGCAGGCAATGTATCGAGCACTGCATCAATTACATATTACAAAACTACTCTTAATGCCAATGGCGGCAGTGTAAGCCCCACAAGCGTGCTTACAAAGAGTGGTAACTCAGTAACCCTTCCCACACCTACAAGAAGCGGATATAGCTTTGTAGGTTGGGGAACATCATCAACATCCACCAGCGGTGTTACTTATATAACTGCAAACGCAAACAAAACTTACTATGCGGTCTGGGATTATATTGATACAACTAAGCCTACAGTATCTGTAAGCTCCACAAATCTGGTATCGGCAAGCCAGACAGCAAGCCTCAGCCTGAGTGACAATGTGGGAGTAGTAAGTTACTACTGGGGAACAAGCTCAAGCCCCTCAAGCAGTTCCTATACAACAATTACAAGTACCAAGAGCACAAGTATTCAAAAAACAGTATCATCAAGCGGTACATATTATCTGATTGCCAAGGATGCCGATGGTAATGTGTCAACCGCAGCTACGATTACATTCTACAAAACTACTCTTAATGCAAATGGTGGCAGTGTAAGCCCCACAAGTGTGCTTACAAAGAGTGGCGAAACAGTAATTCTTCCCACACCTACACGAACAAATTATGGATTTGCAGGTTGGGGAACAACATCTACAGCCACAAGTGGTATTAATGCGTTGACAGTATATGAAAACAGAACTTACTATGCAATCTGGAGCGATAAAGATACAAAGAATCCCACGGTATCTGTACGCTCTACAAACAATTTAGACTCAAGCCAGACAGCAACACTTGTTATGAGTGATAACATCGGAGTTGTAAGTTACTATTGGGGAAAGAGTGCTTCTCCCTCAAGCAGTGCGTTTATTTCCATTGCAAGTGCTACAAGTAAATCTGTTGATGTCAGGGTTTATGAGAGTGGAACCTATTATCTCATAGCCAAGGATGCCGAAGGCAACAGCTCCATAACCGCAGCAACCTTCTATACTACAACTCTTAACGCCAATGGCGGTACTGTAAGTCCTTCAAGTATTCTTACAAAAAGCGGCAACACAGTAACCCTTCCCACACCTGTCAGAAACAGCTACAAATACTTGGGTTGGAATGTATTATCCACAGCTACCAGCGGTAGTCTTTCTGTTTCGGTAACTTCAAACAGAACCTACTATGCAGTGTGGGAGTACATTCACACCTGCTCTTTCACAGGAGAAGAGGAAATTGTGGTTGACGCAACCTGTACAGAAAACGGCAGTAAGCTTGTGCATTGTACTGAGCCTTCCTGCAGTAAGGTGCAGACAGTGGTTATAGAGGCTTATGGCCATAGTGAAGGCGAGTGGGAGGTTGTTAAACCTGTAGCATGCCTTGAAAACGGTCTGAAGGAACGCAGATGTCCTGACTGTGACCATCTGTTCGAATCCGAAATAATATATTCAACAGGCCATAGTATGGGTGAATGGTACGTTTACAGAAAACCCGGATTTTATACACAGGGTGAAGAGAGAAAAGACTGTGCCAACTGCGATTATTTCGATTACAAATTTATACCTGAAACCAGCATTGGTCATCAGTGTGATTTCACAGGAGAAGAGGAAATCGTGTTTGCAGCAACCTGTACCGAAAGCGGAAGCAAAAAGATATATTGCTTTGAGCCTGAATGCGGTGAGTATATCTTGGAAACAATAGAGAGCTTTGGTCACTCTTTAGGCGACTGGCAGATTTATAAAGAAGCTAAATTCCATGAAGAAGGCGAAGAAAGAAAAACCTGTGAGCATTGTGCATATTTTGAAAACAGACCTATACCCAAAACAAGTATCGGACATAAATGTAAATTTACAGGCAAAGAGGAATTTATAGTTAAAGCAACTTGCCTTGATGACGGAAGCAAAAAAGTATTCTGCTTTGAGCCTGAGTGTGGTGAGTATAAAGAAGTCGAGGTTAAACGTACAGGTCATAATATCAGCGACTGGACTGTTTACACAGAGGTTCAGTTCCATATTGATGGCGAAGAAAGAAAAACCTGTGCAAATTGCGGCTTCTACGAAAGTAGAGTAATTCCCAAGCTCAGCGAAAGCCATACATGTTCTTTTACAGGCCGTGTGAATGTGGTCTTTGAACCAACCTGTACTGAAACAGGTCTTAAAAAGACTTATTGTATAGAGCCTGAGTGCGGCAAGTATCTGACAGAAACTCCCGAGGCTTTAGGTCATACCGAAAGT
This sequence comes from Oscillospiraceae bacterium, assembly GCA_015065665.1. Taxonomy (GTDB): domain Bacteria; phylum Bacillota; class Clostridia; order Oscillospirales; family Acutalibacteraceae; genus Ruminococcoides. The sequence continues at coordinate 33,496 of SVPX01000008.1, forward strand.
GAGTTTATGGTATTAAAAGACGCAACCTGCACAGAAGACGGAACAAAACAGCAGAAATGCACTGTTTGTGACGAGATTCTTAAGACAGAGGTGATTACTGCCTATGGTCACGAGTATAATGACTGGACAGTAAGCAAAGAGGCCACCGATACAGAGGCCGGTGAGAAAACCAGAGAATGCTTTATTTGTCATTATGTAGAGAGTGAAATTGTTGACCCGTTGGTTCCTCCTACTACTACACCTGATGAAGAAAAAACAGACCTTGGTTTGCTGGGCGACGTTAACGGTGACGGCAAGGTTAATATTAAGGATGCAACAACGATTCAGAAAGCGACGGCTAAGATTACAGCACTCTCAGATGATGAAAAGTTGAGAGCAGATGTAAACGCAGACACCAAAAACAATGTTAAGGATGCAACTGCAATTCAGAAGTTTGTTGCAAAGATTGAAACAGGCTATCCGATTGGAGAGAAAATCAAATAAAAATTCTCAAAAACATCAGAACTCCCGATTTAATGTCGGGAGTTCTTTGCGTGAGAGAATATATTTTTATCAACTGTAAATCTAAATACTTTATGTTTAGTATGGATTAAAAGGTGGCATATCATCGCTTGTTTGGTTCATACATAGTTTATATCTGCCGTTTTTCATATACACCAAAGTTAATACAGGACGAGAAACTTGACCATTTCTATTTTGAGAGTCGGTAACCTCAAATAAGGTCACGGAAAAAGCAGAGATTTCATAACCTTGGCTGTTGAATAGCAAAAAGCCTAATTTGGCGTCGCTTCTTAATTCAAATAAGGTTGGCTTGTAATCGAATTTCACCGATTCGCATACAGTTTGGTGGGTTTCGTTAATCCAATATTCTCTTGTCATTTCAAATCTTTTCATTTTATGTTTCCTTTCTAAGTAAAAATATCAGTGCCGTATTAGCACAGAGTTGCCTTGTATTAGGTGTTTTGCTCTATTGGAGTAATTTGCCATTACTCCTGATTCAGCTTAGCTGCAAGCTTTTCCGCAAGGGTTTCTTGAGAAATATGGGTGTATATGTCCGCAGTTATAGAAATTTCCGTATGTCCCATGGTTTTTGATATGGTTTTAAGGTCTATTCCTTTTCTGAATAGCTCAGTGGCGAATGTATGTCTCAGAGCATGCACTCCAATAGGGGAGTGGTCGCTGATATCTATTTTTGCTGCATCCAAAATGTTATGGAAAGTCCTGTTAAGCGTATGGTATGAAACCAATGTGCCTTTTGGTGTCGTCATAACATATTTTTCGTCACCGGTGACTGAGCGAAGATTGACAAGGGCTTTCATAGCGGCACTGTCAATAGGAACATGACGAATACTGTTTTTGGTTTTAGCGGACTTTTGCAGGTGCATACGGTATGTACCGTCTTCGTCTTGATAGGAAACTGAGGTTTCTACAACAGAAATGGTATTCTTTTCGAAATTAACATTTTTCCAAGCGAGGCCTAAAAGCTCGCCTGCACGAAGACCTGTGTGAAGCAGAAGTACAAAAGCCGCACCTAATCGGTACACCGATTTACCTGTGCCGTATTTTCGCATAGCTTCATTTTCGATTTGTAACAGGTGATATATATGAAAAGTGCAATAGATAAAAAAGAAAATAAAGTGTACTCGGTATTTGATAAAGAGAATTTGGAATACATAATGGATATTACGGAGGATGAACTTTTTGAGGTTGTAGCTAAAAGAGTGCTTGATAGAAATTTAGAAGCATTTAAAAAGCTTGCTCAGCTTTGATATCACTGCAGTTTTAGTTGAAAAACTTGTTCGTCAAATTGCACAAAGGTGCTGAAAATCAACTGTTTTTCCTATGTTTGACACTACCTGAAAATCCTTCAAAAAACGGAGGTTTTGCAAAACCCCTGTTTTCTCCGTGTAAAACCCCTGTTTTTACCCTGTTTTTTGCCTTTTTGTTTATTTTGACAATAAAATCATCATGAAATGAAAAATTACAAGAAAATTTACGAAGTAATCATCTTGTCATATGGTTTGTCTTTTGTCTGATTAAATTGATTAGATAATATAAAATAGAATTTTTAAGAGAACCATTATGAGAACTCCTGTCAGAAATAAATTGAAAATGCCATATGATAATGGTATACCTTCTATCGTTTGGTTGATTTTTACAATGAGTGCAGATAGAATAGTAATGAATAATTTATGAGATGTTTTAAGAGTATAAATTGTATTATATTTGTAGGGGGTGGTAGGATGTTTTGCGACTACAAGAGAATAGAAGAAGCGTTGAAGCTTTATGGCGACAGCTTGATGCGAGTTGCCTTTACATATACTCAGAATATGGATGATGCTCAGGATATGGTGCAGGAGGCTTTCTTAAAATATCTTACCAAAGCTCCCAAGTTTAAATCAGATGAACACGAAAAGGCGTGGCTTATTCGTGTTACCATAAACATATGCAAGAACTACATTGCCTCTGCTTACCGCAAAAATTATGCCGAGCTTGA
>SVPX01000009.1 GCA_015065665.1 Oscillospiraceae bacterium
TAAAATCGGTTGATACCCCGTAATTTACCACAGCAATTTACCACAATGCACGGTAATAATATGACGAGATAAGGCGGGATTTGTAAAGATGAAACTTGAAAAAAATGGCTTTAAATCAAGGTAAACCCCCAATAATTGAGGGTTTGCAAAATGGGTCTTTAATAATCCCCACAATGAAGCCTATGGACGCTCAGAAGAAGGTTATCCCTCAGAAGACAGAGGCTGCAGAGGAGGTTATCGATTTCTCCAAGGTTGAGATTGAGCCTCTCTTTGAGGAGTTTGTAGACTTTGAGACTTTCTCAAAGAGTGACTTTCGTGCAGTAAAGGTACTCAGCTGTGAAGCAGTTCCCAAGTCAAAGAAGCTCCTTAAGTTCACACTTGATGACGGCACAGGCAATGAGCGTGTAATCCTCTCAGGTATCCACGCATACTACGAGCCTGAGGAGCTTGTTGGCAAGACTCTCATTGCAATCACAAACCTGCCTCCCAGAGCAATGATGGGTACAGAGTCAAACGGTATGCTTCTGTCTGCAGTACACACAGAAGAGGGGGAGGAAAAACTCAACCTCCTTATGGTGTCTGACCGCATCCCCGCAGGCGCAAAACTCTATTGATAATAAACAGTAATTACAGAGAAGTTTCGTCTTTTTGACGGAGCTTCTCTTTTTTGATGGTTTTATTTGCTTTTTGTTAACAGTTGTACTATAATACAGAATAAAAGGAGGATTTTTATGGGTAGTATTTATTCAGGTTTTGGTGAAAGTAAAAAATATTTAGGTCATTGTGACGATGGAATTATTTACAAAGGTGTCGGCAATAGTAATCCAATTGGCAGATATAATAATGGAAGTGTTTATAACCAATTCAAAGAGATTGTTGGATTTTATGGTGGAGGCAGCATATATAATTCTTTCAGAGAACACATTGCTTCATATGACGATGGTATTGTATACAGCAAATATCTTAATTATTTAACAGGGCAAAAGCAAGTGGGAACTTATATAGGTTCTTATGATGGAGAATCTGCTGAAGCTGCAGCTTTAGTTTTGTTGTTTTTAGGCGGAGATAGCATAAATCAAGAAACAGAAAGCGAAAATTTTCAACAAGAGCGAACTACTTCTGAATCATCAGAAAGTAGTTCTGATACGGGTTGCTTAGGTTCTATATTTTCAATAATTGGTTTTTTGTTGATGGGAGCGATAAAATTAATATTTTATTTCTATAAATTTATATTCCTGTATTTGTTTTTTACAATTTTTGCAACAGTTACTATTTTTTACTTTATTATCTTAATATTGTCTGCTGTGACTGGAATTTTACCTGGTATCGCTTTGGGATTAGGTGTGTTTGGAACAGTTCTGGTAGCGTCCTCTTTGCCTTATTGGGTGATTTTATTTACACAGAAGTTCAAAAGAAAAATGAAATGGAAAGATACTTTCAAATATTATGGCAAATGGTTTATTAAAGGACCCTTGGCATACAAAGATATTATTGAATTGAAAAATAGTCCTGTTGACTGATTTGCCATAGCAATTGCGTTATGGATAATTTTCTGATATTTATCCCCACAGGTGCAAAATACTTTTATAAGATGATATTTATTATAAAAACAGTTTTCCTTATATGTTAAGGAAAACTGTTTTTTTTGAAATGATGAAATATAGATTGTTGATAATTTACATAAAACGCTTTACAAGAATAAAAAAATATGTCATAATAACAAAAAGATTGTTTGGTGTTGTCGAAAGATAAACATTGGTGTTTTAAAAGAGGTGTGTGTTCCCTTGAAATACAATATATCTAAATATATAGTAGTACAGGACTTTGGTGATGAGGAAAAATTGCTTTACAGTACCCTATCAACTTCAATTCTTACGATGGATAAAGATATGTATCATGGGATATTTGAAGAGCAAGAATTTGATAAATATTCTGATGAGTGCAAAGATTTGTGCGATATGGGATTTTTGTTTGAAGGAAAGTCGGATGCACAGTTAAATGAATTGCAAAATATCAGGAAAGAGATTGTTGATGCTGAACATGGTATAACAGCAATAACAATTGCCCCCACTATGGACTGTAATGCAAGGTGTTTTTATTGCTTTGAACATGGTGCGATAAAAGGTACTATGACACCCGAAACCGCAGACCAGGTAAGCAGATTTCTGATTGATAATTGTACAGAAAAAGAACTGTATATTTCATGGTTCGGCGGTGAGCCTCTAATGGCTCCGGATATTATTGATAGAATCAATAATCAGCTTCTTGATGCAGGAATTAATATTGAATCAACAGTAACCACAAATGGTATACTTATCAGTCCTGAAATGGTAGAGAAGTTCAAATCCTGGAATGTTATCAGAGTACAGATAACTCTTGATGGTTTGGGTGAAGAGTATAATAGAATTAAGAATTATACTTTAGATATAAAAGATCCTTTTGAAAGAATAATGGAGAATATTGAACTTGTTATTAAGAGCGGAATCTCTGTTCATCTCAGAGTCAATTACAGAAGTACCGATTATACTAAGGTCAATGAGACCATGAGTTATCTTCATAATCGATTCGGTCAATATGATAAATTGTATCTTTATGGTGCACCTTTAGATTTACCCCAGATTAAAGGTTATTCTGAGTTCGATTCTGATGAAGGAGATATTTTTCTTAGGGTGCTTGAAGATTCTTTGATGAATGGGTATGAAAATGAAGAATTGAATTTTGCTTCTTTAAAGGTGTCTGAGGATTATAATCCAGCTTTGGGTGAACTGATGTTAGCTCCTTTCCCTGCAAATTGCTTTATGGTTAACAAAGACAGGTATGTTATTGATGACGCAGGTTTACTGTATAAGTGTCAAAAACATCTTGGTAAACCTCAGTTTAGTTGCGGAAATGTAAAAGAAGGTCCTTTGAAAAACGATATTTATTATCATTATGTAACTGAAAAACTTCACGATGAGCGTTGTGGAGAGTGCAGGATGTTGCCTATTTGTCAGGGTGGATGTAATGCAAACCGATTGTTATATGGACATAAATTTGCCTGCCCGCCCTCAAAAAGTATCATCGAAAAGTTAGTGTTAAAATACTATCACCGCGTTGCTGGTGAGTAATTTATAAAATCAGTAAAGGAGGTTAAGATGATGAAGGTTGTTGTTAAAAACAATGTTAAAAAGGCGATGAAAGAGCTCAAAACCAGAGCTGTAGCCTGTGAGCCGCACAGCATGTGTCCTAAGTGTCTTAGAGGTCGTGGTTGATTAAAGAAGGCAGGGTTGACGGATTTATTGTTCTGTCAACCCTGTTTTTTTACGAAGAAGAATTATTAATTAAGGGTGTTTCATAGATGGTTTGTTTTATAATATATACTAAACTCTGAGAGATGAAATCGCAGTTTTTGTGCAAGTGTATAAAATGTGCAAAAATATAACAATTCGTTGTAAAATCTTTGATATTTACATTGACAATAACCAAGGCTTGTGATAATATTAAGAAAATAATTATTAAAATGTGCTAAAGTCGGAAATTTCCCTTTGTTTCGGGAATTGGTAGGTTTTCTATGTGTCCCTTATTGTGGAATTATCTGTGCCTTTCTCCGATTTTCGACACAGAGTTTATGTGTGAAAGCAGATATCTTTTATGAAACTTAGAGAGAATTTCACAAAACTTAATAAAGCTGAACTGTGTTTCTATCGTTTTGCCGGGGTGCCTGTGTTCAAGAAACTGATTCTTCTTATTGAACATTTTAAACACAGACGCGGTGGAGGTTACAATAAAAACTATCATCCCGACAACACCCGACTCAGCACGCTTCGGATTTTTTCGGGATATCTTCTTTACAATTCCCTTATTCATTTAGCGGGAATTGCGCTGTGTGCTATTTACTTTTTCCTCAGTCATATGCTAAAGGTTCACAATATTCCCGCATACATCTTTGTGTGGGTGATGGTGGTGTTTAACCTCTATTGCATTATGCTTCAGCGGTATACTTATCTGAGGCTCAAAAAACTTGAAGCATCAATGGAAAAACGGAATAAACGCCGTACCGAAATCAGAGTAAGTTGCCTTCTGTGGCGTCTTTCCGATAAATCTGAGGAAGAACTGAGAGAGGGATATAAGATACTTGAAAAGTTATCGCAGAATCTTGCACAGCACAAGGATATAGTCCTTACTGAAGCTGAGGCGTCTGTAATCAGTGATGTTGCGGAATATTACAATCCTCATAATGATTATGATGTTTTATGTTATACAGATGAGGAAATGAAAGACTCTCCCGCAATATTGCTTCATTCCCTGCCCTCTGACAGCAGAGTTCATTCTCCTGTTGAGAGAAGGGTTTCAGCACTTCAGAGGTTTTTCGGAGTTCCTGAGGACCGCAACTGTATCTTCAGATATTCGGTCCGTTCAGACTCTCCCGTTTCTGAAAAAGTCTGCAGTTGCTTGTTCTCAGACCCTACAAGGGATGGGGCAGATTTTGCGGTTAATGTGCTTTTGCTCACATACAAATCCGCCCTGGAAAGCAGGTGCGGTAGAATATGAATCTCAATAGTACGCTCAACCGCAGAGCTTTTCTGGATGCTGTTCTCTCCTGCGCTCTGTCAGACAGCAGATTTAAAATCTGTGCGTCTTACAACTGGGCAGACCCCCGTCAGATTATGAGGGTAAATATACAGGAAAACACCATAAACCTTGCAATCAATATAAACACAAGGGCAGACAGAAAGGGAATTTTTAAAAACAATAAGCACAGAGGGGAGCTTCAGTTGCTTTTCTGTGCTTACTACATAATTAACTATATACATTGCCTTGAGAGTGCATACACAACTGTTCCTCTTTCGTACTTCAACGGGCTTGTGGTTTTGGAGTCTGTGCTTGATCTGAACTCGCAAAAAACCATATTATGCAGTTCTCCCATTGCAAAAGGCAAACCTTCTGCTTTGCGACCTCTGGATGTTTACTGCACTATCCGTGCTATTAACAGTGTACTTATGGAGAAAGAAGAAATCCTCACACAGGAAGAAAAAACTCTGTGTGAAGAAGCTGTTGATTTTCTTGTAATATATACAGGTGTACCTGAGGTTATGTATGCAGGGGGCAAATCTTCACGATACAGTCTGCTTTGTGACTTTCTGCAGGGGATGGCTCTTATAGAGAGAAACCCTGAATGTATATCACAATTCCCTTTGCTTCTTGCACTTTCTTCGGTTTTTTCTGAGGATGGGAATATAAGTGAAATACTCAGAGAATGTGACCTGAGAAGTGACCGTTTCCTTGCAGGTATGTTTGTAAGGCTCTTTGCCTTTACACGCATAAAAGGTTATCTGAAAAAATATCTGTGGTGCAGATGTGTGTGCGATGCAATAACAGATTTACAGCAAAGTGCAGAGTATTGGTTCTGTAATGTAAAGGAAACATCTCCTTTTGTCTGTGATAACTCGGAGGCAATAAAAGAACTTCTGTTTATGACAGACCTGGTGTCAGGCTCTTATTCTGATGATAAAACAGGAAGACCACATTTTATACAATAATACCATTCAATATACAATCAGTTTGGATGTTTCAGGAGGAATAGAATTATGAGTAGTTTAATTGATGGCGATGCCGCAATCGGCGCAGCGGTAGTGATTCCCGGTGCGGCAATGGCTGCAGCAGGTGTGGCGGTAGTTGCTGTGTCTGCAGGAGTTATCTACGGTGCAGGCTGGGCATTGTGGCAGACAGGCAAACTCCTGGTTGATGCCAATAGTGCAGTTGACCAGAGAATCGCCGAGAAAAGACGCCTTCTTGCTCAGGAGGCTGATAACCGCAGAAACCTTGCTGTAGCAGCACACAATCAGCTTGTGCAGGTATGCACAAGCGTTATTGCTCAGCTTGAAGCAGGAGTACAGGACTCAAAGACAAAAGAACATATTGCTGTACTCAGAAGCATCAGCACAGAGAGCATCCCCGAAGACACAGGCAAACTTGAAAGTATGACTACATATAATTACGGCAGACTCAATGACATTGTTAATGAGCAGAAACAAATTGCTGAGATGAGACTTTCGGAGGAAGGTCGGGTAAAGAATATTTCTGTTGCTGATATGATGGACAGTATGCGTGTTGCAATTGCGGCTATGGAGATAAGTGCTACAGAGGGATTTGACGCTGTGGCTGTTGACGCGGAAGTTCTCCAGAGAGCAAAACTTAACAAGAGACTTTCTGCTGTGGTTGACCGTATGGTAGAGGCTCTGGGATTTGTACAGGCTCTGGAAGAGACAAATGGTCTCTCTGCATCGGCACTTACCTGGTTCAATCTTTGCTTTGAGGGTGCAGATAAGCTTATTGAGGCTTTGCGTAATCCCGCAACTTCCAACGAGGAACTCCAGAAAGGCGTTGTCCGTCTTGAAGAATCTATGTACAGATTTGACAGCCAGGCGGCTGCTATTGAAAAAGATGCCAGAAAGATGGCTCTCCTCTACGATGTTTATGTAAACGCATCCAAGGCTCTTGGCGAAAAGGTAGAGCCTATCAGTAGTTTCAAGGATTCGGAGGCTCTTGAGAAAAGACTCAGAGAACTTGATGAGCGTACAAAGAGAGCAGAAGAATGTGCCCGAGTTTATGCAAAACTTGGTCCCCAGGGATACATCTGCTATGCTATGGACCAGGAACTCAAGGAAATGGGTTACAGGATGCACACACGCAGAGGTGTAGCTGCTCTTGCGGATAAAACTCCGGAGAATGCAGAAATTGACGGTAAGGTGCTTCCTTTCTATGAGTGGGGGGATGACCTGACTCAGCTTTATGAAATTGCACAGGATTGCAACCTTCAGCTTATTGTTCACGAGGATGGTACAGTTTCAATGAAAACTATTGCAGAGGATGAAGAGGCAGAGGTGGAAGCCACACAGCATCTCCATTGCTCACAGCTTAAAGTTCTTCGTGAAAGACTCAGAGAAAGATGGTTCATCTTCTATGATTATGAGGAACTTGAATCAGCCGATAAAGTTACAACCGTTGCATCCTGGAAGTCAGGGACAGACTTTGCCTGGGGCAAGGGAACAGCACCCGGCAGAGGTGTTAAGGATGGTCGCGGTATCGATATCGGTACAGGGGATCAGACAGGCAATAAAAACACCGTAGACTAAAGGAGATAAAACACTATGAGCAAGATACCCTGCAAAATATGTTCCTGCGGATTATATCACGATTTGTCCGTGAAATTCTGCACAGGCTGTTCTGCTGACTTATCTCAGAAAGCAGCAGAACTTGTTGAGACAGATACCATCCCCTCGGATAAACGAGGAATGATAAAAGAGAACCTTAAGTTCTATGTGCAGAAATGTATCTGTCAGACACTTAACTTTACACTTGACGAAAAAACTCCTGTTACCTCCTGCCGTAGGTGCGGCGGTATCAGAGTTGCAATGGTAAAACCCGTTGAATATAAAGAGGAAGCACCTGCACCTGCCGCAGAAGAAAAAACACCTGAGAAAACCTCAGACTTTGGTGCAATTGCAGATAACATCAGAACCACCATGGGGGATACTGATGGAACACCCTGTGAATCTGATGAGGAAGAGCCTGTAGGTTGGGGTGCTTTACTGGGGGAGCCTGAGTCAAAGTCTGCACCCAAACCCTCCAATGCAGTTACAAGTATAACCCTTGTTTGCATTACAAACCCCTCTGCTACCTTTACAGCAAAGGGCAAAGAGGGAGAAAAACACCTTTTCGGACGCTATAGTCTTCTTGGTGAGTATATGCAGCATGATACTCAGATAGGAAGCGAACATTGTTATGTATATTTTGCAAACGGAAACTGGTATGTAACCAATAAAAAGGCTTCAAACGGCACCTTCCTTAATGAAGAACTTCTTGCAGACGGCACAGTATATCCCCTTACTGACGGTGCCCTCTTAAAGCTTGGTCACAGACCTGACTCTTTTACATTCAGAGTAACAATAAGATAATGATAATAGGAAGAATTCTCTCTCCTGTTCACTCTCTGGGCCCCGGTGAGCGGGTGTGTTTATGGACTCAGGGCTGCAGTAAAAAGTGTCCCGGTTGTATTTCTCCCGAACTTCAGCCTTTTCGGGGCAAAGAAGTGGAAGCAAAATCCCTGGCTTTTTTACTGATAAAACTTGCACAAGTCAATAACTGTACCGCTTTGACTGTTTCAGGAGGCGACCCCTTTGAGCAGGCTGATGAACTGCTTACACTTCTTGAGGGGGTAAGAGGTTACTTTGATGATATTCTGGTTTACACAGGATACACATTGGAGGAGATAAAATCGGGTGTTGCAGGTGAGAGCGGTATAAAGTGCCTTGCATATATTGATGTGCTTATTGATTCTCCATATATAAAATCTCTGAATAAACCTGATTGCGTACTCAGAGGTTCAAAGAATCAGACCATACATTTTTTGTGTAAGGATAAAGCAGAAAGATATGACGAGTATATGCAGAAAGGTCGTATTCTTGAGAGCTTTTCTCACAATAACGAAACTATAATTACAGGTATTTTTAACGAGGTGGATGAACAATGAACGAAACTTCAATCCCTAAGTGGCAACGGGAACTCAGGTCTTTTCTGGGTATCAAGAGCGGAATTGTTCTTGAGGGAAATGTATATGACAACTTCCCTGTGTTCAGATATGCACAGGATGGTGTAACCCTTCTGGGTGCAGACAATATGGACCAGACAATCTTAAGCCTTGTGGACGATGAGAAAACCCAGGTCATCTTTTTTGACCCTGTTGACGGATTCTACTGCTACGATATCTCCATTGATAAGCAGAAAGAAGTCTTAGGTCCCCTTTTTGAAGGATACAAAACAAGGGATATAGAGAAGGACCACGGTTTTACTGTCTGTTCCATGCCTACAGAAAGAACAAAGAACTGCCATTCATCAGACGGCAACAGCAGGTATATCTTTGTCAGCGAGATTGTCCGCAGAGCAATGCTTGACAAAACCGCCTATACAAACAAGGAGAACATAGTCTTTGTACTTAACTTTGCCTCCCGTCTGGATGCCTGTAATCTGCAACTTGCAGAGTCAAACACTATGTATCTTAATTTTATGGCGGCTACTACATCGGTTCAGACTGCACAGCTTTGCTGCAATTCTCTTATTATGGTTGTGGATAAGTACAACGATGTACCCACATGGGTATATCTGAATAACCCCAACATCAGATCTGTTTCTGTCTGTGTGCCTGACCGTCAGACAAGACGACTCTACCTTGAAAACCTTGTGGGAGAACTGAGTATCTACAGAATTCTCGGTGATGATGAATATGCTCCCGGCAAGAAGTTTGTTGCACAGACAGAGGGCCTCAGACTTCAGGAACTGAGACAGATTCTGCAACTTGCCCGCCGCAAGAATCTTCAGCCTGAAGAAATTGATATTGCTTTCAGACTCTACAAGTACGGTGTTATGGATAATCCCTGGGAGAATCTTGAAAACGATATCCTGGTTGATACAGAGAGAAAACTCAGCGAGAGAGTAAAAGGACAGGACGAGGCACTCGGTAAGGTAAAGTCAGTCATTGCAAGAGCAGTCAAGGGTTTGTCAGGACTTCAGCACTCTGAGATGTCACAGAAACCCAAGGGTATCCTGTTCTTTGCAGGCCCTACAGGTGTAGGTAAAACCGAAACAGCAAAGGCGATTGCTGACTCCATCTTTGGTGATGAAAACGCATGTATCCGCTTTGATATGAGTGAATACCGTGAGGACCACAGCGACCAGAAACTCTTTGGTGCTCCTCCCGGATATGTTGGCTACGAGGGTGGCGGTCAGCTTACAAATGCAGTCAAGGACAGACCGTTCAGCGTGTTGCTCTTTGATGAAATCGAAAAGGCTTCACCCCTTATTCTGGATAAATTCCTGCAGATTCTTGAGGATGGCCGTATGACAGACGGTCAGGGTAACACCGTTTATTTTGGCGAGACTATCATCATCTTCACCAGTAATATCGGTTGTACCAAGGAGGAAGAAACCCCCGAGAATATGCTCAGACGCACCCCCAAGCGTGTGCCTACAATTACTATCGAAGATCCTCTCAAGGAAGACACAGAGGAATTCCGCGAGAAGGTAAAGAATATAATCAAGAGCGAAGTTGTGGACTACTTTACAAACATCGGCCGTCCCGAACTCCTGAACAGAATCGGTGATGATAACATTGTTGTTTTCCGTTTTATCAATGTGAACGATGCAAAGTCTATCTGCGATTATAAACTCAAGAAAATTTGTGAGTCGGTTGAAACAAGAAAGGGTATCAGAATCATCACAGATGATGTAATGGAAATGCTCCACAGAAAGGCAGTGCTTGAGCGTGGCAACGGTGGTCGAGGTGTAGGCAATATGCTGGAGAGAGAGTTTCTTAATCCTCTTGCAAATTATATATGCACCCTGCCTGAGATTCCCCATGTCTTAAGGTGCTTTGAGGACGGAGATACAGTAGGATTCAGAGGTGAAACACAGTGAAGATAAGTTGCGCCGCAAGAGTGGATATAGGACCTCTTGAGTCAAACGATGACAGAGTCCTTGTGTGTAATATGATAGTTGACCGCACAGGCTTTTCTGCAGAGACAGAATTACCTGCAGTAGCAGTGGTGTGCGATGGATGCGGAGGGTATGATGGTGGATATGTAGCAGCACAGACGGTGCTGGAGTTTATTTCTTATGAAGAACCCGAAGCCCTTACTGATGAAATCTATCTTGCACAGGTGCTGAGGAATTGTCAGCGTGTGCTTGAAGAGAAAAAAACAGAAATGCCCCACTACTCAAAAATGTGTACAACCATTGCAGGTTGCGTTTTTTCTGAGAATAAGACAGTTGTTTTCCATGCAGGTGACAGCAGGGTTTACAGATTTGACAGATGGGGACTTGCAAGAATGACCGTTGACCATTCCAAGGTTCAGGCAATGATTGATAGTGGGGAGATTACAGCGGAGGAAGCCGCTGTCCATCCTGAGCGTAATGTTATCAGCAGAGGACTGGGACGGGCATGTCCGCCACCTGATATTTACACCTCAAATGTGGGCATAAGTTCAGGGGAAAAATACCTTTTCTGCTCCGATGGTCTCTGGGAGGCTGTGAAGGATTCTCAAATAGAGCAGGTACTTGGCAGCAATATGACCTTGCAGGAAATGGCAGATTTTCTTGTAGAAAAAGCCATCGCTCAGGGTGCAGACGATAACATCAGTGTGTGTATTTGTTGTGCACAGGGAAGTGCAGAAGCAACTGCAGAAACAGATTTTGTATTAGATTAAGGGGAGGAATACCGGAATGGGTATGGACAGTTACGATTCAAATCATAAAGATGAAAAGAAAGTTGATATAGGCAAGGAGCCTGAAAAAGGCTCAACACCCCCTCGCAAGGCAACAGAGGTTGACGAGGTGTGGCGAGGCGGTAAACCCTCCACACCTCAGCGTAAGGCAACAGAGGTTGACGAGGTATGGCGAGGCGACAAACCCTCCACACCTCAGCGTAAGGCAACAGAAGTAGACGAGGTATGGCGAGGCGACAAACCCTCCACACCTCAGCGTAAGGCAACAGAGGTAGACGAAAACTGGAGAGCCGAGCGAGACAGAATTATGGATGAGGCTGACGCAAACTTCTTTGAAAAAATTGATGATTTCAAGGATGCTGTAGTAAAGCTTAAATCTCTCACAACCTCAGAAGGAAGAGTGTATAACATAAAGAGCGTTATATCCAGAGAGGGCGGAGAGTCTGTTGTTCTGCTTTGTACATCTCCTGAAGGCAAAGATTTTGCCGCCAAGGTATATTTTAAACCTGTGAATAGTCAGGCGACTTCCTCCGATTCACGCTCCAGAGTGCTTGAGTATATGGATAGCGAAGAGGGCAGAAAGTATACTCTTTCTGTGCTTGAAATCGGTACAACCGAATTCGGTAACAGCAAGTATTACTTTGAAATTACCCCTTTCTGTAAGGATGGCGATGTGTCTGATGACGGGGCATTCTCCTTTGAAGAACTGGTTAATTTTATCAGACAGATGAACGAGGTGCTTCACAGTCTGCACGAAAACAAAATCCTCCACAGAGATATCAAGCCCAGCAATATCTTTAAGGTGGACGGCAGATATGTACTGGGTGACTTTGGTACTGCAAAGGTGGTAGAGAATACAGATATTTTCTATCATACTGATATGCTTGTGAGAACTTACGGTTACGAAGCACCTGAAATCTATCGTGGTATATACAGTATTAAAACAGATTACTATGCATTTGGCATTACAATTGCTTCTTTGTATCACGGCTTCTTTATCTATGATAATATGACAGAGGCTATGCAGGACAGTTGCGCAACAACAGGAAAAATTCCCTTCAGACGCAACGAGGAAAACAGAGATTTTGTGGAGAATCTTGTTGACGGTCTGTGCCAGGTTGACCAGGGCCACAGATTTACATATGAAGATGTAAACAAGTGGCTTGAGGACTATAACTATACAGTTAATATAAACGCCTCTTTTGTACAGGGTGCCAAGTGGCGCCGTCCCTTCAGATTTATGGGAGAGGAATACAAAGATGCCCGGAGTATGTTTGACGGTTTTACACAGGATAAGGACCACTGGGCTGCTGCTATGGCTTTGCTCTATAAAAAAGAGATTGAGCAGTTTTTCCTTACAGTGGAACCCTCACTTGCAAGAGCGGCTCAACTTGCAGAGGAAGGCTATCGTTCAGGCAACACAGATATGGGACTTGCGGTGTTCCTGAAAGCACTTCTGCCCACAGGTCCCATTGTGTGGAAAGGTCATACATTCAGAAGCCTTAAGGAGTTAGGTTCAAAGATGGTTGCCACCAAGACTCCTGCAGGCTACGGCGAGATTCTCAGAAGCGGTGTGGTTTCTCATTGGATGGAAAATACAGAGGGTGTCTCTGTATCATTTGATAATATCAAGGCTGTAAAACAGATAGAAGCCTGTTCCGTTAATAATCCCCAGGTTGCCTGTTACTGGTTTGGCAACACCTTTGCCGAGAAAAAGTCACTTGCAATCTGCGGTAAAACCGTGTCAGATATCTCTTCACTTGTTGGTGCGATGTTTGATTCTGCCGCTGTTTTCTATCAGGGCGATGGCTATGAAAAACTTGTGAGTATGAAGGACGGAGCAGACCTGTACGGCTTCCTTTACAGTTTTGGATTCAAGGAGCTTTGTGAGAGTGTATGGTCATCCTTTGCAAAGGTTGACCTGTTCCACAAAACAGCAATGCTCTTCTCCATGATGGATAACATTGCAGTTAAATCAGATGTGAATCCCGATAAAATCAGACAGTTCTTTGTAAATTACGGTCCTGTGGGTATCGCAACCTACACCCGTGAACTTTGCTGTGCTGCTGAAGAAGGAGTGTATGCACCTCTTGACTCTGAGGGCAGACAGCTTCTCAATAAAATCAAAGGCTTCAAGGCTCCTGCAGGGGGCAATGTTGATGAGTTGTTCAGAGCTTATGCTCCTCTTATTGACAGCGTGGATTCTCTCAGTAAAAGAGTAATTGACAATCCTCACTGTGTACTTGCAGGTGTGTACGAAAACAAAGGCGTAATCTGCAAGAATCTCAAGGGAACCTTCGCATTCAGAATTTTCGACGCAGTTGCACCCTTGGGCTTTAACCATCACATTGAGTCTGCAAAAGGAGGTAATGCATAATGGATTTCAAACATCATATTCTCCTTGGTGCTGCCTCAGAAAAGGCACGCAAGGAATTTGACTCAACAACTAAAAGACTGTCTGCAACACACAAGTCCTTTACATCCCGTATGGACGGTAACTCCACCCCGGGACTTATAATGACAATAATCGGTTCGTTGCTCTGGATTGCCGCATTTATTGCAGGGGGATTAATTATTAAAGAACATGCATATGTTGGGGACTTTGGCTGGTTTCTTGTAAATGCCACCATAGTAGCAGGTATACTGCTGTTTGTGGTGTTTGCTGTGGATGCAAGTATTAATCTTACATATTACGGTAAGATTTCATCCTGTGTCGGCAAGGTTTCTCATATGCTCAGAAGAGTTGACTCAGGTCTCACTTCCATTGGCAAAAACCACGAAGCTTTTATGAAGTCCAAGGATAAAGGTTGGGAGTACCGCCTTACACCCGGCGAGTCCATTCCTGAAGAGGTTCAGAGCCTTGAGCAGAGAATGGCTTCTATGGAGTCTCTCAGCCAGAATTTCCTTAACAGTGCAAAGACAGTGATCTTTTATATTCTTGCAGTTTTATTTTCTGTAACAAGCAGTATAATGCTTTTTAATACAGCAATACGGATTGCCGACAATCTTGACAGCGACTATATGAACAGCACTATTATGATGGTTATCAACTTTGTATCATTGGCTGCTGTTGTTGTGGGTATGATTCTCCTTGCAAAATTTGTATGGAGCAATAATTGTAAGGTTACATTCGGATGTCCCTTTATCATTCTTCTTGCTCCCATTGCCTTTGCAATTCTTGACGCAGTTCTTGCATTGGTTGTTGTGCTGGTTGTTATACTTGTTCCCATCCTTATCGGAATTGCAGCAGTTGCCTTTGTATGCAGTTGCAGCAGTAATGGTTGATATGAAAAAAACATTAAGAAAAGTCTTATCAATCATTGTTGTAGTTCTGATTGTGGCTTTATCTCTGGCAATTTTTATATTCAGGGATAAAATAGGGAATGTGAGCAACGTCAGTTACCTGGGACTTATGCTGCTGTGCTTTCTGGCAAATGCAACTGTGTTCCTGCCATCTCCAAGTCTGATGATTGCTGCAAGTTGTGCGCTTGTAATGAACCCCTGGCTTGTTGCATTGTGTGCTGCTGTAGGTTCTGCAGCAGGAGAGTTCCTGGGATATGCACTGGGATTTGCCGCCGAAGATTTGTCCCCCCGATTTAAGAAACTTCTTGACAAAATCACCTCAAAAGTACACAATCCCATACTGCTTGTTTTTATACTGGCAGCACTACCCTTGCCTTTGTTTGATGTGGCAGGTGTGTATTCGGGAGGAACAAAACTGAATCCCCTGTGGTTTTTTCTGGCTTGTTTTCTGGGTAAGTTCATCAAACTCCTTGTTTACACAAGAGCCTATGATATACTGGCGTGGCTTGTGAGTCTTTCACCGCCTCTTGCAGATTTTCTGTCAGGACTTCTCTGAAAAGACTTTTAATACTACTACAGTTACAAAGGAGTCTGTATATTGCAGACTCTTTTTTGTTTATGAACAATCTGTAAATATTGTACAAAATGATTGACAATTGTACATTATGATGATATTATAATCTCCCGCGGCTAACGAAAGATATGTTTTTTAGAGTGAAAGGTAAAGGTGTTTTTATGAAAGTATGTAAGCTTGTACACATCAATGATGGCAACGAAGTGGAAATCCGCAACTCCGGTAGGTTATGGGTTGAAACCTATCCCACCACAGAGGAAATTATCAATCTGTACATTGAAAAAGGCTTCACCGTGAAGCAGATAATGCCTGATGTTATTCCTGCGCAGAATATCTCAGGTAATCTCACTTTCTACAAAGGCGGCGTTCTGGTCTACTTTGAAAAGGAAGTAGAGCGTATGGAGGATGCAGATGACAGTTTTATCCGTGATTATATCTGTAATCTGGAGACTCAGTTTGACAAAGAGAATAAGGCGACAGATGAGTTTGAATTTGATGAATCTCAATTTGATTTTGATGAATTCTATGATGACGACTCTGAATTATTTACTGACAATCCCCATGAGGAGTAATCTCCTCGGTGTTCAGACCTCTTTCTATAAAACAGCGCCCTGCAAGGATTTTTTTCTTGCAGGGTACTGTTTTAATTTTAAGGCAACAAGACAGGCTCAGCAGGTAAACTGTTGTTTGATATTATCTGTTGGCAGTTGCTTGTAAATTTCTTTTTATTGTGGTAGAATCAGGGTGTAAAGGAGTGACCTGTAAATGAAACGAGTATTATCCTTAGTGTTTATTGTTTGTCTGCTTATGTCGGTGCTTTCCGTAATTTCTGTATCAGCACAGACTACAGAAGATGGATTTTCCTATGAAATCAAGGATGGTAAGGTTACCATTACCGCGTATACGGGAGACTGGAATGAGGTTGTAATTCCCGATACCATAGAAGACTGTCCTGTTACTGCAATCGGAAGCATGGTCTTTGAAAATAAAAAAAGCATTGTGAGTGTTACAATCCCGGATACCGTTACCAACATCGGTATGTATGCATTTTCTAATTGTACCGGTCTTTCTGATATAACAATTCCCGGGGGAGTAACATCTATCGGTATGGGAGCTTTTAAATGTTGTGATAAATTAAAAAGTATTATCATTCCTGATAGTGTAACCGTTATTGGTGATTATGCCTTTGATGATTGTGACGGTCTTACCAGCGTTGAAATTCCCCCTAGTGTTACTACCCTAGGCACCCATGCTTTTTATCATTGCGATTATCTTGCAACTGTCAGAATTTCTGAGGGTGTAACCTCCATGGGTGACGAAGTTTTCGGGTGGAGTAAACGCCTTGAGAATATAGATGTGGATCCGAACAATAACGCTTTCACCAGTATTG
This sequence comes from Oscillospiraceae bacterium, assembly GCA_015065665.1. Classification (GTDB taxonomy): domain Bacteria; phylum Bacillota; class Clostridia; order Oscillospirales; family Acutalibacteraceae; genus Ruminococcoides. The sequence goes on from SVPX01000009.1 coordinate 16,526, forward strand.
ACGGTGTGCTGTTTGATAAATCCGTAAGTACCTTGTATAAGTATCCTCCCAACAAGGAGGGAGAAGTTTATGAGGTTCCTTCGGGTGTTGTTACGATTGACAAAGAGGCATTTTATCATTCCGGCAAACTTAAGAGTATTACGATTCCCAAAACCGTAACTTCTATCGGATTATATGCTTTTGGTTCTTGTTCGAAGATGGAGCAATTCAACGTTGATTCTGCTAATCCTGTTTATTGCAGTGTCGACGGTGTTCTCTTTGACAAGATGAACTCAATCTTAATCAGGTATCCTCAGAATGACAAGAGGGATTCTTATGTGATTCCCGAGGGTACGGTTGCTGTTGGTGAAGGAACTTTCAGTGGGTGTCATTGGCTGAAAAACATCACGATTCCACAGGGTGTTACGTCAATGGGCGAAGAGGCATTTTACGGATGTAGTTCCCTTGAAAGTATTGTGATTCCCGAGGGAGTCACAGTTGTTGAATACTATGCATTCAGAGGATGCAGGGCTCTTAGAAGCGTTACAATACCTGAGAGTGTTACCACAATTGAGCGTTCTGCATTTTATGATTGTGTAAATCTTGAAAGTATTGCCATACCCGAGGGTGTGGAAGAAATAAAGTACAGAGCCTTTTACGGCTGCATAAATCTTACGAGTGTTATTCTGCCCCCTAGTGTGGTGGAACTGAGCAGAAATGCCTTTGACGGAGTTAATAATCTTACCATTTACGGATATAGAGGCTCCAGAGCGGAATTCTATGCAACAAGAGATAATTTCCCCTTCGTCGCCCTTGATGAAATTAAGAAAGGTGACGTGAATAATGATGGAGTCGTTAATATCAAGGATGCAACCGCCATCCAGAAGCACCTTGCATTGATTGAGACTATTAAAGTAGAGATGTTTTTTGTGGCGGATTTTAACGAGGATGATTATATATCTATCAAGGACGCAACGGAGATTCAGAAGTCCATTGCCGGCATTATATGATGTTGCAGTGCCAAAATATACATTCGGAGGATTAAGAAATGAAACGTGTTTTATCTTTGGTGTTTATCGTCTGTCTGCTTACGTCCGTGCTTTCTGTAATTCCTGTATCTGCATCAATTACCGGGGTGCTGGATTTTATTATTATAAATGACAAGATTACTATCAAAGGCTGTTTAAACAAGAATATTACAGAATTGGTTATTCCCGAGGATTTTTATGGTGATACCTTCGTTGCAATTGATGCACAAGCTTTTTCCGATTGCAAGAACCTTACGAGTGTTACTATTCCTGAGAGCGTAACCCAAATCGGTTTCAGTGCTTTTTCAGGATGTGAAAATCTTGTTAACATTAATATCCCTTCAGGTGTTACCGAAATAAAGAGTTCTATGTTCAGGGGTTGTAAAAAGTTGGCAGATATCACTCTGCCCGAGAATCTCACTAAAATTGCAGAGAATGCTTTTAAAGACTGCACAAGCCTTACAAGTATAGATATACCTGCAAGTGTTACTCAAATAGGTGATGATGTGTTCTACGGTTGCGAGAGCCTTGAAAATATTAACGTGGCTCCTGATAATAATGTTTTCAGCGGTGTTGACGGTGTTCTTGTAAACGAAAAAGAATCTACCTTGTTACATTATCCTGCTGCAAACAAACGCACATCCTACACAGTTGCCGATGGAATTGTGGCTATTGAAAGAGCAGCATTTATGTCCTGTGAGAATCTTACGGAAGTTACGATTTCCGATAGTGTTACCTCAATAGGGGTTTCTGCTTTTTACGGATGTAATAATCTTCAGAATATTACAATGTCAAAGAACCTGACTGAACTGGGTCCCTCTGCTTTTTATTGTTGTAAAGCGCTTAAGGATATAACTATTCCCGATGGTGTTACAAGTATAAAGTTCAATACTTTTTATTTATGCTCAGGCCTTGAAAGCATTACGTTGAGTAAAAACTTAACCGCTATCGGTCAACACGCGTTTAAGGGTTGCTCAAGCCTTAAAAGCATAGATATTCCCAATGGAGTTACTGTTATTGAACCTGTGAGTTTTTCTGATTGCAAAAGTCTTGAAAGTGTCACTTTACCGAGTAACCTGACATCTATTGGCGATAACGCTTTTTCCCTTTGCGAAAGCCTTACGGAAGTTATAATTCCTGACGGGGTTACTTTTATTGATAGCAGTGCTTTTTATTACTGCAGGAAACTTATGACCGTTGTGATTCCTGAAAGTGTAACTGAAATTGTCCGGTCAGCTTTTTCCCAAGATGATAATCTGACGATTTACGGCTTTGAGGGTTCCGTAGCTGAGGTATACGCCCGGGAGAACAGAATTCCTTTTGTGGCTATCGTTGATTATGAAACAGGCGATGCAGATATGGATGGGGAAATAACCATCAAGGATGCAACCGCTATCCAGAAGCACCTTGCTTTGATTGAGGTGCTTGAGGGAGAAGCCCTGTCCCTTGCAGATTATGACGAGGATGGAGTTGTTACCATCAAGGATGCAACAGAGATTCAGAAGTTTATTGCAGGTATCATCTGAATTCCTGAAAAATAAATAAATTAATTATGGAGGAAACAAACAATGAAAAGAGTTATCAGTTTATTTCTTGCACTGCTTGTAATCATAAGCATATCTGCAGTCGGTGTATCTGCAGAAACCCTGTATGATGTTTATGTGGGAGATGCTTATGTAACAAGCTCAAATGCCAATGATATTTTTGGCGATGGTACAGTCAGCTTTGATGCGGACACAAACACACTTACTCTGAACAATGCAGACATTCAGGCTAAGTCTTTGGATGGAATGGGTACAGGTATTTTTGCTTATTATATGGACCTTACAATTGAGCTGAGGGGCGAGAATACCATTACAGCAGAGGGTTCAGAAAATGATTCTAATTATGGTATCCTTGTTTCGGGAGGTAAACTGACTGTAAGGAGTATCGATGACGGCAGCCTTACAATCAATGCAGGTGATGCAGTAGAGGATGTATATGGAATTTACACCTCTCCCGGTATGTATAACGAGGAAGGCTTACTTAAGTTTGATAATGCGGATGTAACCGTAAATTGCGGTGATGCAAAGCGTTCAACAGGTGTATACGCTGTAGGCCCTATGTGTGTGTCAGGGGGAAACCTCAACATTGTCACAGGAGATGCAGATGAGTCTGTGGGTATATATACCTCGGCTCATTATGTATACGATGAAGAAACCTTTGATTTAATTACTATGAACCGCGGACATCTGAACTTTACAGATAATGCAAAGGTTAAGGTTGTGACAGGTAACGCTACCACTGAACGTTATTGTATCAGCGCTTATGGTGACCTGACAGTTGACAAGGCAGACCTTGACCTTACAAGTGGTCCCTGTGAGGATACCTCCAGTGTTGTTCTTGTCAATGGCTTTTCAAAGTTTATCTCAGGTAATGTTACTGCTTACAGTACCTTCGGAGAATTTGGCGGTTCTCTTATAAGCACCATCTTTGCAACTGATTATGATGAAACTACAGGTGAAAATATAAAGTACGGCGGAAATATAGACATTTACGATGGTATGGTTATGAATCTGGAATCAGGGGGATCCGGTGGTCCCTCTGTAGGTATAAACTCTGCCAACGACATCACCATTCATGGAGGCACAGTTTCCATCAGGTTGGGTGATATAACAGGTGATAAGATGCGCCGCTGCTATGGTATGTCATCAAGTCATCATATTTTTATAAACGGCGGTACAACCTCTATCTCTGTTCCCGAAAAAGTAAAAGAGCATGACGATTTCTTCCCTCTGTGCCAGTGGTTCTATTGTGTTTATGTTGCAGATAACATTGTTGTAACAGGTACAAAGGCTCCCTTTGAAAGCGGAATGTACGGTTGTGTACAGGCTGACCCCAATGTTCCCGTTGTGTTTACAGATAAGTTCACAAGTGACAAGCCCCTTGGTGATGCAGACAAAGATGGTGAAGTAAACATCAAGGATGCAACCGCTATCCAGAAGAAAATCGCAGGTCTTATTACATTTGATGCAGAGCAGAACCTTCTTGCTGACTTCAATCAGGACACAGACATAAACATCAAGGATGCAACTGCAATCCAGAAGAAAATTGCAGGTCTGATTTGATTGTCTTAATGTTAATAACGAACGGGGTGTCTGAATGAATACTTTCAGAAATACATATGGGAAGAGATTACTCCTTGTTTTTATGGTGGTTGTAACTGCTTTTGCCCTGTTTGGCTGTGGAAATAATAAAATAACCTCCGTAGAAGAGGCAAGGCTTTCTTACAGCTCATACCACTCAGGGGGTACTGTGTATGAATTTGTGCCTGAGGGCGACAAAATCAGAATCTGTTGTTACGAAGATGTATATACAGAAGATGGCTTTGTTCAGGAGCTGAAGAAAAGCGCCCTTGTTGATACTGAAAAATTCATTGAACATATGAATTATTGCAAGGTTTACCGCTGGGACGGCTTTTCGGGCAATGCGTGGGGAGTAATGGACGGCACTTCTTTTACCTTTACAGCAACTGTGAACGAGGGCGATAGTATATATGCACACGGATATATGAAATTCCCCAAAGATTATCACGAGTTTCTGCGGGGCGTAAATGATATGCTGGATGAAGCCGAAGAAACCACTTAATATGAGATAAAATAATAACAGACTCAGTGGAGGATTTCACTGAGTCTGTTGCTTTTTTCTGTTTATTTAGCTTTCCAGCATAATGCGGATGATTTCTTTGTCTGTTGCCGCCATACCGTTTCGTGCAAGAGAGCCTATGTTGCGGATTGTGTTCTCTACACCCTTTGCAACAAGTCCCTCACCGGAGTAAAACTGGTTTCCGTTTTCGAACATAAAGAGGCCCAGAAGCCCTGAACCTACAGCGGAGGCAATCTTTGCGGCACAACTTGCCTTTGCACCGTCACAGATAATGCCCGAGTCCATAGCAAGGGCGTTTACAACGGTGTGGGCGATGGTGTCGTATCTGCCACCCTTGAGGAAGGCAACACCTGCCGCAGAGCCTACACCTGCGCTGACAACTCCGCAGTATGCAGATAGTCTGCCGATACCTGCCTTCAGGTGGATTGTCACAAGGTTTGAAACAATAAGAGCGCGGAGAAGTTCATCCTCAGAGAATCCCTGCTCCCTTGCATATACAATAACAGGTACGCTGGCGGTTATACCCTGATTGCCTGAGCCTGAGCAGATGATAACAGGCATCTCACAGCCGTTCATTCGAGCGTCACTGCCTGCCGCCGCATAGGCTCTCATCTGCTGATAAATATCCCTGTTGCCATGGGAGAGAATAGTGCTTCCGATGTTGGCACCATAGTTTCCTCTCATACCTTCACGGGCAATTGCCATATTGTATTCAATCTGCCTTGTAAGGGTAGCCCTTAAGGGTTCAAGGTCTGTGTCCTCTGCAAATTTTATAATCTCCTCTATATTCAGTACTTGGTGGTCTGTGAGCCCGTTTTCCTGAGGAGTAATTTCTTTCTCAAATAAGGTGTCTGCATTTCTTCTGATGCATACAATGTTTGTGTGATGCTCACAAAGTCGCACAAAAGATGAATCTTCACCACAGCAGAGGGTAATCATAATATCAAAGATGTGGGGAGTATCTGCGTAGTGGACTTCCACCGAAGTTTTTTCAAGGAAAACCTTGGTGTCCTTAATCTGTTCCTCTGAAATGTCCGAGAGGACTTCAAGCTCTTTTTCTGCATCACCTGCAATAATGCCGATTGCCGCCGCCGCAGGAATACCTCTCAGTCCCCCTGTGTGTGGCACAACAACGCTTTTTACATTCTTAAGAATGTTACCGCTGACCTCAATAATAACCTTGTCAGGAGTACATCCCAGAACTTCTCTTGCTTTTGCACCTGCGTAGGCTATAGCAATAGGCTCGGTGCAGCCCATAGCAGGAATAAGTTCCTCTTTGAGTATGTCAATATACTGGCTGTAATGTGCAGGTGTGTTCATAATTTTTTCTCCTTGCTTTAACATAACCCCCCAAACCTCAAGGGGATAAATGACTTTAGCCATTAAGGGGGATTGTCGGATTAGCCCCCACAAGCCTCAAAGGGGGGATGTCAGGATGTTAATCCTGACAGGGGGGATTATCCGATAATTCATTAACCAACCAATGAATGTATTCACAAACACCGTGAAAGTTAGTATTGATTTCGTTATTGGGAATACGAAGAACAGTAAGGTTTCTGCTTTCGATTCTGCTTGTTCTGATTTTATCTTTCAAGAGACCTTTTTCTTCATAATGCTGTGAGCCGTCAAGTTCGATAATCAATCTTGCTTTGGTGCAATAAAAATCCACGATATAATTATCGATAACTTTTTGCCTGATGAACCGCACAGGATAGGAACGAAGAAAATCATACCATAAATGCCGTTCTTCTTTAGTCATGTTTTTACGCAGAGTTTTGGCATTGGATGTGAGTGTGGGATTGTGTTTTCTGTTCATTTAGAATCCCTCCGTCTTTTGCTCCGCAAAATCCACCTCCCTTTAGGGCAAGGGAGGCTTGTGTGGAGAATCCCCCCGTCAAAAATCATAGATTTTTGCCACCTCCCTTTGAGGCTTGGGGATTCTCGTTTGCGAAGCAAACATATCGCACCGCAGGTATATCGAATTGCGAAGCAATATATCGAAAATTCACTTGTGAATTTATATGGCAAGGTGCAACGCACCTTATATTAAATATACTATTATTTCCCACACATTTCAAGTAATATGTCGTATTGACAGGGATTTTTGCAAAGTGTATAATTTTCAGCAGATAATACAAAACGAACCCTTAAGAAAAAGGAGAAACATATATGAAGATTTATAATTCTATTACAGAACTTATCGGTTCAACACCTCTTGTCAGACTTTCCGCGTTTATGAGTGATAAAGATGCGGTGGCAGAGGTTTGCGCCAAGCTTGAATATTTCAATCCTGCAGGGAGTGTCAAGGACAGAGCGGCTCTTTATATGATTGAGGACGCAGAGAAAAAAGGCCTCCTTAAAAAAGGAGCTACAATCATTGAACCTACAAGCGGTAACACAGGCATTGGACTTGCAGCGGTAGCCTCTGCAAAGGGTTACAAGGTTATCCTCACAATGCCCGACACAATGAGTATAGAACGCAGAAATCTCCTTAAAGCCTACGGTGCGCAGATTGTGCTGACTGAGGGTGCAAAGGGAATGACAGGTGCTATCAGTAAAGCACAGGAACTCCTCAGAGAGACTGAGGGCAGTTTTATGCCCGGACAGTTTACAAACGAAGCAAACGTGCAGGCTCATTTTGAAACCACAGGTGTGGAGATATGGAATGACACAGAGGGCAAGATTGATATTTTTGTGGCTGGTGTAGGCACAGGTGGAACTCTCACAGGCATTGCAAAGTATCTGAAATCTCAGAACAAAGATATTCAGATTGTGGCAGTTGAGCCTTCTGCATCTCCTCTCCTTTCAGGGGGTACTGCAGGTCCTCACGGACTACAGGGAATAGGCGCAAACTTTGTACCACAGATACTCCGTAAGGATATTATCGATGAGGTTATCCCTGTAAAAGAAGAGGACGCCTACAGAATGTGCAAGTCCCTTGCAAATACCGAGGGCTACCTTGTGGGTATATCCTCAGGTGCGGCACTTTATGCGAGCGTCACCCTTGCAAAGCGGGTTGAGAATAAGGGTAAACGTATTGTGGTGCTTCTGCCCGATACAGGTGAGAGGTATCTCTCTACAGGTATATTTGACTGAAGTCTTTGTGCAGAATAACATAAGGTAATATTTAAGGCAGGTTTTCTCATAGGGGAGGAAACCTGCCTGTTTTTTATGTTTGTATAGGTTAATATAGTTTAACTGTGCGGATTAATATTGTGCAATATGCACAATACAGAGGGGCGAACATTGAGCAAGAAGTCAAAAATATGTCACGGTAGTAATTTTTTATTGTGTTATCACATACCTTTTGTTATAATTGTTATTAGTTACTTTAAGTATTTAGATTTTTTTGTATAAATTGCTATTTCGCTTACAAGTAATATATATAATCGTTGCCACAAGGCACGAAAGGAGAATCATTATGAAACAGTACACAGCAGACAAAATTTATAACATTGCGCTTACCGGTCATAGCGGCGCAGGTAAGACAACCCTGACAGAGGCAATGCTGTTTATGACCGGAGTTATCGACCGTATGGGCAAGACTAATGATGGTAATACTGTTACAGACTTTGACCCTGAAGAAATCAAGAGAAAGGTTTCTGTTGCTCTTGCAGTTGCTCCTGTTGAGTGGAAAGATTCCAAGATCAACATCCTTGATGCTCCCGGCCTCTATGACTATATGGCAGGTTGCGTTGAGTCAATCCGTGCGGCTGACTCCGTAGCAATCGTTGTATCAGCAAAGGGCGGCATCAACGTAGGTACAGAGCGTGGCTTCAAATTCGCAAGAAGAGGTAAGCGCCCCAGATTCTTCGTTATCAACGGTATGTGTGACCCCAACGTTGATTATTACGCACTTATTGACGAACTCAAAGAGAGATACGGCTACAATGTTTGTCCCGTATTTGTGCCTGTAGTAGAGGGCGGCAAGGCTACTGCATATATCGACCTTGCAAATCAGAAGGCATATACATATGCAGGCTCCAAGGCTACAGAGATTCCCATGCCTGCATTCTCAAAACTGGAAGAATACACAAACGCTATCAAGGAAGCAGTTGCTGAGACATCTGAGGAACTGATGGATAAGTTCTTCGGCGGTGAGGAATTCACAGCAGAAGAGATGAACACAGGTATCAAGAACGCAGTTCTCTCAGGCGATATCGCACCCGTATTCTGTGTTGAGGCTATCACACAGGCAGGTATGGATGTACTCCTTGACGCTATTGTTAAGTATACACCCCCCGCAGCAGTAATCGGCAAGGAAGTTGGCAAGGACGAAGAGGGCAACGATGTCCAGATCGATGTTGACGAGTCTGCTCCCACAGTTGCAACAATCTTCAAGACAGTTGCTGATCCCTTCGTTGGTAAGCTCTCTTACTTCAAGGTTATCGCAGGTAAGGTTTCTGCAGATACACCTCTCGTAAATGCCCGTACAGGGGAGAGCGAGAGAATCTCCAAGGTATTCCTTGTCCGCGGTAAAAAGCAGATTGATGCTCCCTACATCGGCGCAGGTGATATCGGTGCTATTCCCAAACTCTCAGGTGCTGCAACAGGTGACACACTCTGCTCATCCAAGCGTATTGTTACACTTGCTGGTCCCCAGTACAACAAGCCTTCCTTCTCAATGGCTATCTTCCCCAAGAAGAGCGGCGAAGAAGATAAGGTTGCTCAGGGTATCGCAAGACTTATTGAGGAAGATCCTTCTCTCGGCTTCAAGTCCGATAAAGAAACTCACGAGATGGTTATCTCCGGTAAGGGTGACCAGCATCTTGATATCGTAGTATGTAAGCTCAAGTCCAAGTTCAACGTTGAGGTTGTTCTCAGAAAGCCCAAGGTTGCATACCGTGAGGCTATCCGCAAGAAGGTACAGGTACAGGGCAGACATAAGAAACAGTCCGGTGGTTCAGGCCAGTTCGGTGATGTTTGGATTGAGTTTGAGCCTTGTGATTGCCCAGACCTTGAGTTTGCAGAGAGAGTTGTTGGCGGCTCTGTTCCCAAGAACTTCTTCCCTGCAGTTGAAAAGGGCCTCCGCGAAGCAATCCAGAAGGGCCCCCTGGCAGGTTATCCCGTTGTAGGTCTCAGAGCTACACTTTATGACGGCTCCTACCATCCTGTTGACTCCAACGAAATGGCATTCAAGATGGCTGCAAAGGTAGCGTTCAAGAACGGTATGGCTATTGCTAACCCCACACTCCTTGAGCCTGTAGGCACACTTAAATGTACTGTTCCCGATGCAAACATGGGCGACATTATGGGCGAGGTTAACAAGCGCCGAGGCAGAGTTCTGGGTATGAGTCCCGGCGAGGATAATCAGCAGATTATCGAGGCAGAAGTTCCCATGGCAGAAATGCACGACTTCAGTACCTACATCCGCCAGGTAACCCAGGGCAGAGGCAGATTCAGCTTTGACTTTGTTCGTTATGAGGATGCACCTGCAAACATTGCCCAGAAGGTTATCGAGGCAGCAAAGCAGGAGTCAGAGGACTGATATTAATTTGAATTAACCGCCTGTCTGAGGGCGAAAAACAGACAGGCTTGTGCATCTCCTATATAAATCCCACCACAGTCATGATGATTGCGGTGGGATTTTTGTTTTATCCCTTTGTCTGAAGGCGGATATTAACTCCGTAGTGGGCAGTACCCACGATGCCCCCTTGTGTAAAGGAAATTTCCCTGTTAGGGGAATTTCCTCATCAGAGGGAGCCAAGATAGCCCCCCTTGCCCTAAAGGGGGGAGATTTCCTGCAAAGGAAATCAGGGGGGATTTTCAAATCAGCCTTCTAAAGAAGTTAAAAAAACAGGACACTCCGTTTTGGAATGTCCTGTGTTCTTTGTTATTATTCAGCTTTGTTATAAGACGAATTATAAATCAGTCTTATTCAAGGATACCTGCGATGAGCTTCTGGATTGCGGTTGCATCCTTGATGTTTACATCATTGTCGCAGTTGTAGTCACCAAGCTCAAACTCCACATCTGTAAATGTGATAAGCTGTGCTGTGAATTTCTGGATTGCGGTTGCATCCTTGATGTTTACGTCAAGGTCCATATTAACATCGCCCTTTTCGTATTTGGGACAGGGTGTTGTTGTGATTTCTTCTGTTGAAGAAGGCTCTGTATTGTCTGAGGATACAGGCTGAGTTTCTGTTGAAGAAGGTTCGGTATTGTTCGTTGAAGAAGGCTCTGTTGCCTCAGATGTTACAGGCTCTGAGGCGGTAGTTTCTGTTGCCTCTGTTGTCTCTGTGGGAGCAGTTGTGTCAGCAGGGATTGCCTCCACATTCTGGAATCCGTTGGACATTGCATAGGCATAACCTGTGGTACCCTCTTTGCAGGTGATTTTGAAATCCTTAATGAGAGTGTATTCAAATTCAAACTCGTCATATACATAACCGATTGCATATTCGCCGATTTCTGTAACAGAATCGGGGATTATAATCTCAGTGATTGCGCAGGAGTCAAAGGCGCTTGTGCCGATAGCTTCGATGCCATCGCTCAGAATAAGTGAAGTGAGTGTGTAGCAGTTTGCAAATGCAAACTCACCGATGGTCTTTACTGTACCGGAGATAATAACATCTGTGAGTTTATCGCAGATGAAGAAGGCAGAAGCCTCGATAACCTCTGTGCCTTCGGGAATGATAACCTTTGTAAGACCTGTATATGCAAAAGCATACTCACCGATGAATTTGAGTGTAGAGGGAAAATCAACTGCAGTTAAGTGGTTACTGCTCTGGAATGCCATATCGTCAATAACCTTTATACCCTCGGGAATTTCTACACTCTCAAGTCTTGTGCAGAGATAGAAGCAACTGTTTGGGATAGTGTGGATATTCTCAGAGAGAGTAAGGTCTGCAAGGTATACGCAGGATGAGAATGCGGAGTTGCCCAGAGTGGTAACGGACTGGGGCATTGTAACACCTGTAATCATAGAACCTGCAAAAGCTCTTGCACTGATGTATTCTACACCGTCAGAAATAGTAACATTGCCGATTGTCTTGTTCTGATAGAAGGCTTTTTCACCGATACCTTTAACAGTAAGACCACCCAGTGTAGAGGGAATGATGATGTCACCGCCTGCACCTGTATAGCCTGTAATCTCTACACCGCCTGTGACTTCCTTGTATGTAAAGTCACCCTCTGCGGCGGATATTGTACCTGTTGAGAATACACAGCAGGATACAAGCATAAGAATTACTGTGAGAATACTGATAAATCGTTTCATAATTCGTTCACGTCCTTATTGATTTCTTTAATACTAGTATAATATATGAGCTAAAATTCGTCAATGAAATTTACATAGAATTCACACATTTTACACTAAGGTGTAGTATAATAAACATACAGTTTCAAAAAAATGGAAATTATAGCAAAAAAGGTTTGATATTTTTTCTGTTTTTATATATACTTGAAAGAGGAAAATCTTTGTTTGGAAGGTAAAACTGAAACTGAAAAAAGAAGTATGAAAGGCGGTATGATTTTGGTTACTGAGAAAAAACGAAAATTTATAATCGATGTTGTGTTTGTAGCGATAATTCTTGCACTTGCACACTTTACAATTGAGTATCTGGCAGTGTGGGTGTTGCCCTTTATCATTGGCCTGATTGTGGCGATTATCCTGCAGAAGCCTGTGGCTTATCTGACAGAAAAAACAAAACTGGGCAGGGGTTTCTGGTCCTGTCTCCTTGTGCTTGTTTCTCTGTGTGCAGTATTTGGATTGATTGCACTTCTGGGTTGGGCATTGTATGAAGAAAGCCCCGGCTTTGCCAAGTGGCTCACAAGCCTTGTGCCAAGTATCAAGAATACCTTTGATAATGTGTCTGTGTGGTTCTCAGGCTTCACCAAAATGCTCCCCGGCGGAGCAGGTCAGGCTCTGGAGAGCGCCCCCACAAACATATTTACTGCAGTTATCAGCGGTGTAACAGGACTTATTACCACTATTGCAGAGAAGATTATCACAGACGGTCCCGGGCTTCTCATTGCCTGTATCTTCTCAGTTGTGGCATCCTGCTATATAACAAAGGATTACCGCAAGATTGTAAACTTTGTTGTAAGTCAGTTCGGACAGAAGGGTGCAAAGATTATTGTCAGCACCAAACAGCTTTTTGTAACCAACATTCTCAAGATGCTCAGGGGTTACATCATCATTATGTTTATCACATATATCGAGCTGTTTATTGCCCTTACAATCCTCAGGGTTGATTATGCGGCTATCCTTGCGGCTCTGATTGCGGTTCTTGATATTATGCCAGTTGTCGGTACAGGTACAGTACTTATCCCTTGGTTTGTGATAAGCCTTCTTATGGGTAACTTCGGCCTTGCCGCAGGCGTTATCATCACCTATATTGCAATCACAATTATCCGCAATATCATCGAACCCAGAATCATCGGTCAGCAGGTTGGTCTGCCTCCCATTGTAACTCTCATTGCAATGTATGTAGGTCTCAAGCTCTACGGTGTGCTGGGTATGATGCTCCTGCCTGTTACAATCATTGTTATTGTAAAACTTCAGGAAAACGGAATTATCCATATCTGGAATACTCCCAAGAAATCCGAAAGTGATAAAGAAGAGGAAAAGAAAAAGCCCTTATTCACAGACAGATTCTCCCTGCGTAAAAATAAGCAGAAACAAAATAAATAACAAAAACACCCGAAGAAGAGCATCATAACTCTTTTTCGGGTGGTGTTTTTTCTCGTTTGCGAAGCAAACATATCGCATCAAAGATATATCGCATTGCGTAAGCAATATATGGAAAATTCACTTGTGAATTTATATCGCAAGGTACGAAGTACCTTATATTTTTTCAGTTCTCGTTTGCGAAGCAAACATATCGCATCAAAGATATATCGCATTGCGTAAGCAATATATGGAAAATTCACTTGTGAATTTATATCGCAAGGTGCAACGCACCTTATTATCCAAACTGATTCTCCACAGCAAGTGTGACTACTTCTTTAAGCCTAATAAGGGGATCTTCCAAAGATGCGGTGGAATCATACTCAAGAAGTCTGGGAGGAATGTTGGACGCACTGCACAGAGTTTGCATACGCATATCGATGTTGTTATTTTTTACAAGTGCAAACAGTTCTGCGATTGCCTTGCAATTCTCAACTGCTCTGAGCAAATCTGCTTTGTTATTGTACTGACAGTTGTTTGCATCCATGCTGATTCCCCCTTTCCTGCGTTCCTTATTCTTTTATTATACAATATAAGTGGTAGGGTTTTCAATTGGTAGGGTTAATATTTACAGGGCAGGATTTTTGTGATATTCTATATCTGTTGCACAGTATGAAAAATGTAAGAATTTTGAATTATATGGTGGAATGTGTATGAATGAACTTATGAATAAAGAAAGGGAAATGCAGACAAATCCTGTAGAAGCCCCTGAGAACAAAAAGAATACAAAGGGCTTTGTCCTTTTTATAAAGAAAAACTTTAATCCCCTTGTGGCGGTGCTTCTTGTGGTTGTGATTGTTCTGACTTGTACCCTGTGTGTAATGGGCGGAAAACTCCACGAGCGGCGGGAGATTCACAAGGCGGTGTATAATCAGTCCCAGAAAATACAGGTAGCAGGGGAAAGCGACAGAGTCCCCCTTTCAAACTACGGTCTTGGGGATATTACAATCCCTGCCATAAAGGGTGTGCCTGTGTGTACATACAAGGATGAAAACTTCCGCACCGATGACAAAGGCTACAAATATTACTATGATGAGGGTGAACTCAGCTCCTATGTGGGAGTTGATGTTTCAGGCCATAATGGTGATATCGACTGGGTAGCCGTCAAGAATTCCGGGGTGGACTTTGCAATGCTGAGAATCGGCGGCAGAGGATACGGGGAAGAGGGAAGTTTATATGACGACACATACTTCCGACAGAATTTAAGAGAAGCAAAGGCGGCAGGACTTATGGTTGGTGCCTACTTTTTCTCTCAGGCGGTAACACCTGAGGAGGCAGAGGAAGAGGCTGAGTATGCAATCTCAATCCTTCGCGGTGCAAAGCTTGATTATCCCCTTGCCTTTGACTGGGAGATTATTGAGGGTGTTGACAATCCCCGTACAGAGAATATTCCTCCCCAGACTCTCACCGACTGTGCCAGAGCATTCTGCGACAGAGTGAAGAAGGCAGGATATATCCCCGCTTTGTATACAGGCTCTCAACTTGCATACTATAAATATGACCTGGGACAACTCAGCGATATTGATATCTGGTATGCTTTTTATAACGATACACCTGCCCTCTATTACAACTATATGATATGGCAGTATTCCTGCACAGGTAGGGTTGACGGAATAGAAGGTGACGTTGACCTTAATATATGTTTCAAAAATTATAAGTGAGGTAATTATAATGGAAAAAATTGCAAGTTTTACAGTTGACCACGATGTTCTTGAGCCGGGTATCTATGTGTCACGTATTGACGGGGACATTGTAACCTACGACCTGAGATTCATAAAACCCAACACTCCTCCTTTCCTTGAGAATGGAGCACTCCACACCATTGAGCATCTCTTTGCAACCTATATGAGAAACGGCAGATTCGGCAGAAACATAATCTACTTCGGACCTATGGGTTGCCGTACAGGCTTTTATCTTATTGTCCGCGACCTGTCAAACAAGGATACTCTGGCACTTATCAAGGAGACTCTTACACAGGCTCTTGCTCATACAGGAGATATCCCAGGCAACACCGCAAAAGAGTGCGGAAACTACCTTGACCACGATGTTGAGGGTGCTATGAGAGATATGGCTAAATATTATGATACTGTAAAAGATTGGACTATCTACGACTTACAGTATAAAAAATAACCATCAATTTGCACAAAAAACAGAATAATCATTTGTACACTATAGCAAATGCTATGAAAAAGCGGAAAAAGGTTGTATTTTTCCGCTTTTTTCTGTATAATTATCAAGGTTGTTAAAATTGTTACAACTTTGTAACATATATAACAGCTTGTAATCAACCAAGGAATAAGACAGATGCACAGATACTTCCTGTGCAAATATCAAAAACCAAGGAGACATTTGTTTGGGTACAAAGTTTATTAGCGTTGAGGGCTACAGCGAAATCAAGTCTCTCAACAAAAAGAACAATGCACACAAAAAACTTAATACTATTAATAAGACACTCAGATTTATAAAACGCATCCCCAAGGAAATCAGAAAGGATGCAAAGGTAATTGCTAAAAAATGGAAAGACATTACATGGAAAACTCTGACACCTGCCAAGTTCTTCGGGGGTATCAGAAAGTTCCACATCAGTTCTTCCTACTTTGAGTTTATGAGAACACCCAAGGGTATCGTTACCGCTATGGCACCTGTTCTTGCAACTCTCATTCTTGTGCTGACAGTCTGCTTCTGGACCTGCACAGATAAGCCCCTGACCGTTAATGTGGGCGGTGAGCAGATTGCTACCATCGACAACGAAAAGGTCCTCACTCAGGCTTCTGCCCAGATGCACAACGCACTCTCAGGCACAGACACTAACGAGTCAACAACAACACCTGTTATTCAGGTTTCTTATCCTATGTTGGGTTCAGTACAGAAGTCCTCTGTTTCTGATGTATACGAAAAGCTTGTTGATTGCAACGAGGCTGTAGTTTCAGATGCAGGCGGTCTTTATGTTGACGGTATATTCTACGGCGCTGCTGAGAATCCCGAAGAACTTACATCCGCCCTCACAACTATTCTTGATGAGGCAAAGGCAAAGTATGACGACACAACAACCACCACATTCAATAACGATGTTCAGGTTGTTACTGATGTATATGCAAAGGACTCTGTAAAGTCCGTTGAGGAGATTATCGAGTCTGCAAGACAGAATTTCTCCATAAGACTTGAAACTGACTTTACTGCTGAGTACGAGAAGTATTTCACAACTATCTATCAGTATGACGAGTCTGAACTTGACACATACTCTGAGATTCTCACAAAGGGTGAGATGGGCTCTCAGAAAGTTTTCTACCGCCTTGTATATGTTGACGGTGTACAGACAGATGCAATCGTAAAATCCTCTGTAACCACAAAGGAGCCTGTTGACCAGGTAATGGTTGTGGGTACTAAGGAAAGCTACAGCGCAACAGGTTCATTTATGTGGCCTGTGCCTTATACACGCAACATCACCAGTCCCTATGAGTACCGTTGGGGTACATTCCACTATGGTATCGATATCTCCTGGAATGGTATCTATGGTGCAGATATTGTTGCATCCGATGCAGGTACAGTTACATGGGCAGGCTGGGACAACTCAGGCTACGGCTACTATGTAATCATCGACCACGGCAACGGCTTCCAGACTCTGTATGCTCACTGCTGTGATGTGTATGTTTCCGCAGGCGATAAAGTCCGTCAGGGGGATGTTATCGCAGGTGTAGGCTCCACAGGTTACTCCACAGGCGACCATCTCCACTTTGAGATTATCGACAATGGAGTTAAGGTTGACCCCGAAATCTACACACCCGGTTCAAGTTATATCGGTTAATATGTATTTATAATCACTCTACCTTGCTTGAGGTAGGGTGATTTTTTTGTCCTGAGTGGCACCAGATTAAACCTGTGGTTGATTTTTTATATCAAGTGTTTATTGAAAAACCGAATTCTTAGTGTTATAATGGAATAGACAGGAATACTGCCAATACTGAAAAACTACAGGAGGTAGATTTTATGTTCAGAAAAATTATAAGTTTAGTTCTTGCAATGCTGATTGTTGTGGCTATGAGTACAGTAGCAATCACATCTGCAACAACAGTGACACTTCCCGAGAAGGCAGAGGGTACAAACCGTTACTACTTCTATATGCCTGATGAGTGGAAGAACGAGTACACCGATACAGCAGGTATCTATTGGTGGAATGGTACAGATTTTTGCTCTGCATGGCCAGGCTATACTGCTAATAAGGCAGATGCTGAGGGCGTGTATTACTACGATGTACCCACAGATGTTACTACTGTAATCTGGAACAACAATATTGATGGCGGTTCAGATCCTGCACAGGATATCTACAAGGCATCAGCTCAGACAATAAACATCGGCACAGAGTATTATGACCCGGGTGAAAGCGACAACTACCCCGATGGCACATACAGCTTTGACGGTATGATTTATGTTATCGATCCTACTTTATGTACAACAAGTGCTTATTCGGGTAAAATGACTTTTGAGGGTGAGTGGTACTACTACTACGGAAACGGTGAGTACGGCTTCACACCTGAGAAAGGCGAGGAATTCTTCACAGGTGAATATCACGATATCGATGGAAAAGAATTTCCCACAGAGCCTTCAACACCTGACCAGGAAGTTCCAACAGATCCCACACCTGATGAAATCAACCGTTACTACTTCTATATGCCTGATGAGTGGAAGAACGAGTACACCGAAACAGCAGGTATCTATTGGTGGGAGGGTACAGATGCCTGTCTTGCATGGCCCGGCTATACTGCTAATAAGGCAGATGCTGATGGCGTATACTACTACGATGTACCCACAGATGTTACTACTGTAATCTGGAACAACAATATTGACGGCGGTTCAGATAAAACTCAGGATATCTACAAGGCATCAGCTCAGACAGTAAACATCGGCACAGAGTATTATGACCCGGGTGAAAGCGACAACTACCCCGATGGCACAGACAGCTTTGACGGTATGATTTATGTTATCGATCCTACTTTATGTACAACAAGTGCTATTCAGACCAAACTGACACAGGAGGGTGAGTGGTACTATTACTACGGAAACGGTGAGTACGGCTTCACACCTGAGAAGGGCGAGGTGTTCTTCACAGGCAAAACCCATATCATTGAGGGCGAAAATCCCACAGAGCCTTCAACACCTGATGAAACAAACCGCTACTATTTCTATATGCCTGATGAGTGGAAGAACGAGTACACCGATACAGCAGGTATCTATTGGTGGGAGGGTACAGATGCCTGTCTTGCATGGCCCGGCTATACTGCTAATAAGGCAGATGCTGATGGTGTGTACTACTACGATGTACCCACAG